>CALLNG010000126.1 GCA_938005345.1 uncultured Clostridia bacterium | reverse complement strand
CCAGTCCTTCACGGAAGGATGACTTGATCGGAATCTCAACCGTTTTTTCTGTCGTGTGTGCCATGAGACCACGGATACTCGCCAGCTGACGAATCTGACCTGTGTTACCACGTGCACCGGATGTTGCCATCATATTGATAGGGTTATATTCACCCATGTTGTTCATTAACGCGGTCGTAATATGGTCAATGGCTTCCTGCCAAACGGTAATGGTCCATTTGTAACGTTCTTCGTCCGTCATGAGCCCTTGTTCATATTTGCTGGTAATATCGTCTACCTGCTTTTGAGCGCTCTCCAGGTAATATGGCTTGGATGCCGGAATTTCCATATCCGCAATACTTACCGTAATAGCACCCCGGGTAGAATATTTGAAGCCCAACTCCTTGATATTATCCAGCATAACAGCGGTTTCCGTCAGGCCATGAATACGGATACAGCGGTCAATGATTTTTTCCAAATTCTTTTTGGTTCCCTTAAAGGTAATTTCCAATTCAAATTTCGTATCTTCATTCGTACGGTCTACAAACCCTAAATCCTGCGGGATTTTTTCATTAAAGATGATGCGGCCTACTGTTGCATGGATGATACGGCTTTGTACCTCTCCATCAAATTCCTTGTATACCCGCACTTTTATTGGCTGATGCAAGTCCACAACACCGTTATCATATGCCAGAACAGCTTCTCTTGGAGAGGAGAAGGTTTTCATTGTTAGATGACGGTATGTTGTAATAGTATTCTCGCCATCCGGAATACCTTCTGCACGCAGAGTATTGGGAACGCTAAACGTTTCGTATTCTCCGATTTCTCCTTTTTCAAATGCCTCCACTGCCGCCTCTTTGGTTTCAAATTGCTTCATTGTAAGGCGCGCAATATTGTAGACAACGCCATCTATTTCAAATAGGTCATGCAAGCCAATGTCACGGCGCCCATATGCCTCAATTGCCTCTTCTCTGGAAGCATAATGGATAGTGGCCGATGTTTCCACAATTGGTTTTGCCCCTTCTAGTTCACTTTCTCCCTTCGCCATTGTCAAGTAATAGCTTCCCAGTACCATATCCTGGGTCGGAACTGTTACTGGTGTTCCGTCCTGAGGTTTAAGCAAGTTATTGACAGACAGCATCAAGAAACGTGCTTCCGCCTGCGCCTCCGGAGATAGCGGAACATGTACCGCCATTTGGTCGCCGTCAAAGTCGGCGTTATATGCAGTACAAACAAGCGGATGCAGCTTAATCGCACGCCCTTCTACCAACACCGGCTCAAATGCTTGAATCCCCAAACGGTGCAATGTGGGAGCGCGGTTGAGCAACACTGGATGTTCTTTTATAACATCTTCCAATACATCCCATACGGTATCATCCGCACGTTCTACTTTTTTCTTTGCATTTTTGATATTATGTGCTCCGCCATCTTTAACCAGTTTCTTCATGACAAACGGTTTAAACAACTCCAGTGCCATTTCCTTGGGCAGACCGCACTGATCCATCTTCAGC
>CALLNG010000125.1 GCA_938005345.1 uncultured Clostridia bacterium | reverse complement strand
ACTACGTGTATTGGCGGTTTCCTATAAGAAAATTGATTCTATCCCATCTTCGCTTACATCGGAGGAACTGGAAAATGGGTTAACTTTCATGGGCTTGGTTGGCATGATTGACCCGCCGCGTCCCGAAGCCAAAGCCGCTGTTGCAACTTGCCGGCAGGCCGGAATCAAGCCTATCATGATTACCGGTGACCATGTGATAACCGCTTCTGCAATTGCCAAAGAATTGGGTATCCTCGGTTCCGGTGACCGGGCAATAACCGGCGCTGAACTGGATGCCATGAGCGACATAGAATTGGACCAGGCAGTAGAACATATTTCTGTCTATGCGCGCGTTTCCCCCGAAAACAAAATCCGCATTGTCAAAGCGTGGCAGAGAAAGGGACAAGTGGTTTCCATGACTGGAGACGGCGTTAATGACGCGCCTGCTCTTAAAGCTGCAGATATTGGTTGTGCTATGGGAATCACCGGGACGGATGTCGCCAAAGGTGCTGCTGACATGACACTGACAGATGATAATTTTGCTACGATTGTAGACGCTGTTCGGGAAGGCCGCGGAATTTATGCCAATATCCGGAAAGTTGTCGGGTTCCTGTTGGGAACCAACATTGGTGAAGTCATAACAGTCTTTGTCGCTATGTTATTATGGCATAAAACACCGCTTGTTTCCATGCAGCTTTTATGGATTAATCTTGTGACAGACAGTTTGCCCGCCATTGCCCTTGGAATGGAAGCGGTTGAGGCAGATGTGATGGACCGTAAGCCCAAACCCAAAAATGAAGGCATTTTTGCGCATGGTCTCGGTGTGCGTGTTGTCCTGCAAGGCTTCATGTTTGCTATTCTTTCCCTCATCGGATTTGTTGTTGGAGAAAATGCCACTGGCCTTCTGGCAGGCGGACAAACGCTTACTTTTATGGTGCTATCTCTTTCGCAAATTGTTCAGGCATTTAACATGCGTTCCGAACACTCTCTGTTCCGTATTGGTCCATTTTCCAACCAAAAATTAAACTGGGCTTGCCTAGCTTCGCTTGTTTTGGTGGCCTTGGTCTTATTTACTCCCGTTCGGTTTGCATTTGGCTTAGTGGCCTTGTCTTGGCAGCTTTATCTTGTTGGTCTTGGGCTTGTACTGGTTCCGTTTGTTGTCATGGAGCTTTCTAAAGCATTTGGCCTCATTAAACATCAGCACTAATTTTCTAAAAAAAACCATCGCTTTTAAAGATAAAGAAAGACCGCCTAGCCAGGCGGTCTTTCTTTATCTCTATACCCTCAAATCCAAGCATTTTTGTTGCTCTTATCCTACAATCCAGTTTAAGAAACTGCCTAAAAATCCCATTCCTTCTGTTAAGCCAGCCATGACAATTTGCGTTAATATCGTCATAATAACCCCAGCAATCATCACGCCTAATAAAATAGCCGGCAACGATTTTCTTAGCCGCATTTCCAGCAACGCCGCAATCAAGGCCCCCGTCCATCCACCGGTTCCAGGCAGCGGGATACCAACAAATATTACCAATCCCCAGAAACTATATTTTTGAATGGTATCCGATTTCATGTGTGCCCGTTTTTCTAACCGATCAATAAGTCCACGTACACGCGGAATCTGTTTCAGTTTATGAAAAATGGGGCGAATGAACAACAAAATAAAAGGTATTGGTACCATATTCCCCATGACACACAAGATAAAATTTAAAATTGGATGGATACCGCTTGCCAATCCCACTGGAATCGCCCCGCGAAGCTCAACGACAGGAATCATGGAAATTAAGAATACCCATAGCTCCTTATACATGGCTAAATTCCCCATAAATATTGTACCGTCTCCTTCTCTTTATCTCAGGCAATTACTGGAGTTAAGTGTTTTGATTCCCTCTATTGTTCTCGTTGTTAAAAAGGGTTAGAATTACTCTACTCCGCAACCCGTTAGCTGATATATGGCAACGGATCAACACGCACGCCTCCCGTACGCACCTCAAAATGCAGATGCGGTCCCGTCGAATATCCCGTGCTGCCAACCGCCGCAATTTTCTCTCCTTTGGATACACTTTGTCCCGGCGAGACATAGGTTGCGCTACAATGACCATAAAGCGTAAACAAACCACCGCCATGGCTGATTAATACATAATTGCCATATCCATCTCCATCATAACTGACAGAAGAAACTACGCCGCTGTCTGCTGCATAAATTGCTGTTCCCGTTGGCGCGGCAATATCTACGCCAGTATGGTTATTAATTGCCGTATCGCTGCGGTACCCGAATGTAGACGTGATACGCCCGCTTACTGCAAGC
>CALLNG010000124.1 GCA_938005345.1 uncultured Clostridia bacterium | reverse complement strand
CCCGGTACTAAACAAAGGCGATGAAGTGAAATTCGGACACAAAGACCCCAAAGTCTATTTTGGCGGATGGGGGATCACGCAGACCTCGGATAAAAAAGAACTGGCAATGAAAGTCATGAACTACGGCTATACTGAAGCAGGAAGAGAATATTTGACATACGGGGATGAAAACGATACCTTTACTATTCAAAACGGCGAGTATACGTTTACAGACAAGATTATGAAAAATCCGGAAGGATTGTCCCGTATTGAAGCGACACAATATTATGTGAACAGCGCATATATTCCGGTACATAGCTATTCAGAAGGGGAACAAGCGCGGGCAGTTGCACATACCATTTATGAGCTACCACAGCAAGAGGAAGGAATTGCCCGGCTGTCAAGCACACAACTGGATCAATATAGAATGCCATATGTGACGCCGACCGTGGAAGAAAGTTCGGAGTTTACACGTCTACAGTCAGACATTCAAAAGTATGCGGAAGAAATGTTGGTGAAATTTATTACCGGACAGGAACCACTTGACAACTTTGATGCATACCTGGCAGAATTGGAAGCGAGGGGAATGTCGCGGCTTACTGAAATCATGCAAAAGGCATACGAACGCTTTGAACAGCGTTAAACAGGAAAAGTTCCTAGAAAAGAATGGCAAATATGGATGTTTTCTAATTGTACAGCTGCACGGCGGCCGGCCACTGTGCTGCCGCCGCGCAGCAACATGGGAAAACAGTAAAAGAAGTTGGCTTAATCTAGGATAGGTGAGATAAATAGATTATGATAAGTAAACAGGAAGGGTTTAGATAACATAAGGAGGTAGACTCGTTAATGGCGCAAAATGCGATGAGCATACCGGCCCGTTTGGAAGGAAATGGACGGGTGCGAAAGGAAGGGTATCTAATACGGTGTCAAAAAGATTGGCAGAAAAATTGGAAGATGTATTTCATTTTTCTACCGGTACTGATCTATTATATAGTCTTTATGTATGGGCCAATGTATGGCGCCATAATTGCGTTTAAGGATTTTAATCCGGCAGACGGAATATGGGGTAGTCCATGGGTGGGCTGGGACAACTTTATAAAGTTTTTTGACAGTATGTATTTTACGCGTGTTATTAGTAACACCTTAATCATCAGTTTTTCTACTTTGATTTTTGGATTTCCGGCACCAATTCTTTTGGCGTTGCTCATCAATGAACTACGCAGCAAAATCTTTACCAAAACGGTACAGACTATCACCTATTTACCGCATTTCATTTCATTGGTTGTTGTCTGTGGTATGATTAAAGATTTCACGACGGAAACTGGTGTTATCAACGATTTAATTAGCCTTTTTGGCGGCACTCGAACGACCATGTTAAATGATCCAAATTATTTTGTTCCCATTTATGTTATTTCCGATATCTGGCAGGGAATCGGTTGGGGATCCATTATTTATCTTGCCGCCCTTTCTGGTATTGATGCTGAGCTTTATGAAGCTGCCCGTATTGATGGTGCTGGTAGATGGAAACAAACCTTGGCTATCACAATTCCTTGCCTAATGCCAACCATCATTACGATGTTACTGCTTCGGCTTGGGCAAATGATGAACATTGGATTTGAAAAAATCATCTTGCTGTATAATCCGTTGACATATGAAAAAGCTGATGTTATTGCGTCATTCGTCTACCGCGAAGGTTTACAGAACTTCCAGTACGGCTATTCTACGGCAGTTGGTTTGTTTAACTCTGTCATTAACTTTATTTTGGTATTTGGCGCTAACATGTTAAGCCGCAAACTTAACGATACCAGCTTATGGTAAGAAAGGGAGGAAGTAGTTATGGCAATAGATAGAACAAAAGGGCAAGATGTCTTTAATGTTTTTAATGTTATCATCATGATTGCCCTTATGATAGTAACATTATACCCATTATTATATGTTGTATTCGCATCATTTAGTGATGCGGGACGTTTTTTGGCACATTCTGGTGTGCTTTGGCATCCGCTTGGCTTTAGTACTTTGGCATATGAACGTGCATTTCAGCACCCTTCCATTCTTTCTGGATATGCAAATACTATTTTTATTGTTATTGTAGGAACTTTTTTGAGTGTTGTTTTCACTGCTGTTGGTGCATACTTCTTATCCAGAAAAAATGTATTGCTGCAGCGCCCCATTGCATTTTTAATTATGTTCACCATGTTTTTTAATGGTGGTCTAATCCCAACTTACTTTGTTGTAAAAGACTTTGCAGGTGGTGTATTGTTTAACTCTCTATGGGCATTGATAGTTCCAACATTGGTGTCCACTTACAACTTAGTGGTTATGCGTTCTGGATTTGCCTCTATTCCTGACAGTTTGGAAGAGTCTGCACGTATCGACGGCGCAGGGCACATGACCATTCTCTTTAAAATAGTGCTCCCGCTAGCGAAAGCCACGGTCGCTGTTATCGTGTTGTATTATGGTGTTGGTATTTGGAATGCTTGGTTTAATGCTTCCATTTATATTAATGACAATGATAAATACCCACTGCAGCTGGTGCTGCGCCAAATCTTGCTGATAAACGATACGAGCAATATGACCTTTGGCGTCGACTCTGGTGATCAGATGGCAATTAGTGAAACAATTAAGTATGCGGTTATTGTTATTGCAACTTTGCCAATTTTGTGTGTGTATCCTTTCCTGCAGAAATATTTTGTCAAAGGTGTTATGATTGGCGCAGTAAAAGGTTAATTACTGTAAATTATAAAATTTTCTCCGACTATTGAACAGGATAAAATCTGTAAAAATAGGACTGATACTAGACAAAAGCCCCCTGTGTAGAAAAACAACTACATTAGGGGGCTTAACTATGCAAAAAAGAAATTATACATATGTACAGGAAGTATTTCCAGAGATCGAAAGGATGCTCCTCATGGGAGAACATCAGCGGAAAGTAAGGGAACGCTTTGGAATCAGAGAAAAATGCTTGGTTTCATACGCCTGTTCCGCCACAATATCTTTGGGCGCGATGTTTTTTTTGGCCGTCCTTAAGGCTTGGGCATGATTCCTGCTGCCTGCTTCCTTTGCTTGCGGTGTTCTCGTTTCAGCAGTTCTTCACCAAATACTTATTATGGAGAACAAGCTGTTACGGGATTTTCTGCAATCCACAGAAAGGAAGTGAGGCCAGAGGTAAACTATGTTATCTTTCACCACCGAGAAGAGTATCCGGTAAAGATCATGTGCAACTTCTATGAGGTATCCAAAAGCGGCTACTACTTGCTTTATGCGTTGGCTGGGTAGGCCGGAGAAAGATACAGTCTTGGCGGAAAAGATGACCAACAACAGAAGAAATGATTTCACCCCTATGGGTACCGCAGAATGTGGCAATGGCTAAAACAGAGCGAGGTAATCTAACACAATCCCAAGACAATTCTTTATATCATGAAGAAATAAAACTTGTTGGCAGAAATTCGCCGGCGCAAAAATGGTAGCAGATGGGTCAGCAGCTGCACAAAAACAAAAATCTGCTCAACCGCTATTTCTATGCGAAGATCCCAAATTCCAAGTGGGTGATATATCCTATATTCAGACGAAACAGGGTGTACTCTATCCTCGATTCTGGATTTATGTGACAACAGCATTGTAGCATACAAGAACGGTACAGAGCAAACCGTAAATTTGATACTGAATACGATCTATTTAGCAATGCGAAGGGAAGAAAAGTTTGTATAATCTGGGACAGTTCATTTTTGTCAATCTGATTTTTTGTTTGCATATTTGTTTTATAATGCAACTACCGTTATTCATTAGGAAATTCCATATAATCTAGTTGGGGGATTTTAAAAATTTTATTCATAATAATATCTTTAGCATACAAATACGCATTTTTCATATTTAATCCATTTTTTGCATATAATCTCACCTCTACGTTATTTTCATAAATATAAATTCTGCACATTCCACCAACTGGGCCATCAAAATAATCCGCTTTAATCCGTTTTTCTTCTCCATTTTTTAATGAAAAAACTATTGAGTTCATTTTTTCTGATGAATACTTAGTTGCCGCATTAATATAAATAATATTATTATTTGATATAACATATGGTATTTTTTGAGTTTGTTTTTCTCCTAAATCAAATTCAATATATGCATCTGGAAATTTGAGTTTAGTTTTATTTATGGTAGTAATTGTATAATGTTCATTATCTATAGGTAAATTTAATGCTACTATAATCCATTTGCACCAATTACTGTTAGTAAGCAAAGAAAAAATATTAAAATTATCTTAGTTTTTTTCGTTTTTTCATCACCTACCTATAATCTGAATTTTTCGGAGTTAACACACCGTCTTTTATCCTATAAAGCCAACCATTCTTAACATACTCTTGTACTACTCCTGCAATTACCCAATTTTCTTTATCCTGATTGTATACCCTCCAAATTCCGTCCTATAGAATTATTATATAAATCCATTTGTGTATTTAATCCTAAATTCCCCTCGAATCCAAACTCATGTGCATCTGCAAAACCTTTCGCCCAATCAGCTCCAATCGTTTTGCCATTAATGCATTCCAATATGTATGTCTAAATGCATTGGCACTAATATTGTCCAACTGATCTATGGTTTCTCCATTAGCCGCATAACGAGATAATGTTTCTTGATCAGCTATATTTTTTGCTTCATTTGCTTGAAGTGCACCAATAGGATTCATCATAGCCAAAATTTGTTCAGTAGGATTCAAATTTTGAATTTGTGGGAGATTTGCATATACTGCTGTTCTTATTCCCAGTCTAATATCATTCCCAAAGTGCCTTACATTTGCTGCTAACCACTCAATAGATTGACGCTGTTCTTCATTAGCAATTTCCCAATTTTTTCCAAGAACAAGCAGTGAGTTATATACTAACGAATTTTCCCCATAATCATCTTTATCTGGATCATTACTCCATTGCCCTGCAGCATTATATCCAGGTTCCCGAATTTCCCCACTCGGATCCGCATACATCACCGGGTTATTCCCAGCATAGATGTACCAGTTTGTTCCATCCTTGATAGGATCTTCGCTCAGGAATCGTCCCGTGCTTGGGTCATAGTATCTGGCGCGGAGGCAGATGTTGCCTGTTTCTTCGTCCGTATATTCCCCGGTGTAGCCAAACGGGTTTGCGAATCCGTCTAATTCTATACCTGCCGGTCCTTCTCCATATGCTGTATACCACTTTGATTCATTAAATGTCCCGTCTTCTCTTGCTATCTGTACCACATCTCCGTGACCATTAAGCATATAGTACCCTTTTTGGCCATTTTGTTCTATAGAGATGAGTTCCCGTCCGCGGTTATACTTGGAGATAGACGTTCCCTGAATATCTGCTACCACATTTG
>CALLNG010000123.1 GCA_938005345.1 uncultured Clostridia bacterium | reverse complement strand
GCAAGCATAAAGTGGCTCTGATTCATCCATAATTTCAAAAGACAATCCTTGCAATAATTTCCCCATTATTTTTTCTAGCGTATACTCCTCTGCTAATAGCTGTGTCACTGGCGGCATCACTGCAATATTTTTTTCTAATTGGGAAACCACCTGTTCTGAGCAATCTGGCATCAGCTGCACAATATACCCCCCTGCAGCCTTCACTGTATAATCTCTGTCTACTAATACTCCTAACGCAACAACAGATGGGGTTTGCTGTGATGTTGCATAATAATACGCAATATCTTGTGCAATTTCTCCGCTTTGCAACTCCACACGGCCGATGTATGGCTCTTTTAATCCCATATCATGTACCACCGTTAAATACCCCGTCCCGATACTACCGCTCACATCCAGCTTTCCATTTGGCTTAAGTGGTAAATCTACTATGGGTTCTCCGACATATCCGCGAACATGGCTATTGCTGTCACTTACTACAACAATACAACCAACCGGCCCGTCCCCCTTTAATTGAATAGAAATGGATTCTTGCTGTGATTTTAATTCAGCTCCCATCATCGCTACCGCTGATAACGCCCGCCCTAATCCGGCCGTCACGACCGGTGACGTTCCATGAATGATGCGGGCTTCTTCTACTAAATTACGCGAATCAATTGCAAACGCCCGAAAATCCCCTTCTTTTTCTACAATTCTGATTAACCTATCTTTCATTTTATTATTCCTTTCTTTTCTATTTGCTGCACTTCTTGTTCAGTCGCTAAATATTTTAATGGAATATCATGCGGCTCACAGCAAATCTGCCGCGCAACTTGTGCAGAGTAACAAACACCTACGGTATTGCCTGTATAGTTTGCTAATATTCTATCATAATATCCTTTTCCATAACCAATGCGCATTCCCCGGCGGTCAAAAGCGATTCCCGGGACCAAAATACACTCCACTTCTTCCAGATGCACGATGGGACTATATTCCGGAGGTTGCAAAATCCCATAACGCCCTGTTTGCAACGTAAGCAGGGATGTTTCATGGAATACCATTTTCCCCGCTGAGTAAGAAATCGGTAATGCTAACCTCTTTCCACTATGTTCCCACTTATATAGTAACGGCCGCACATCCACTTCACTTCCCAGCGGATAATATGCCGCAATGCTTTGGATTCGGTTTTGACTGAGAAATTGTTCGAGTAAATCACAGATATGGGCTGAATGACGCTCTCTGTGACTTATCTGATTCCGAATTTCCAAATACTGCTGACGCTGTTGCTTTTTATTCATATTTCATACTTTCCTTTACTTGCATCGCTGTGGCGGCATCCTTAAGCTTGCGTAAAATCTCAAATCCAAATAAATGTGCCGTTCCTGCTCCCTTAGATGTAATAATAGTCCCATCCATTACCACCGGCTGATCCATTATTTGTGCGCCTGTTAACTGAGATTCAAACCCATCATAGCAAATTGCTTTTTTTCCCTGTAAATATCCATATTTACCTAGCACAGACGGTGCTGCACAAATTGCACACAAAAAGGCCCCTGCTTCCTGCGCCTGCCGCAGCAGCTGCTCCACCCATTTGGATTTCTTTAAATTTGTTGTACCCAGACCTCCGCCTGGTAATACTATGGCCTGCATCCCGTCTAATTGAAACTCGGCTGCTGTACAATCTGCCTCTACCCGGATTTCATGCGCTCCACAAACCCATTTTTCCTGTTCAATCGAAACGGTCTGCACTTTAATGCCGCCGCGCCGTAAAATATCAACAACTGTTAACGCTTCGATTTCTTCAAACCCGTTTGCTAATAATACTGCTACCATTGTTTTTCCTCCTTTTTCATTAGTACCATTCCGGTAAGTTTAAATAAATTTGATTACTTTGCTCACATTTCCTATCCAATAACGCCATACTATGCCCAGTCCCACCGCCCAAATAGGCAAACGTCTCTTCCGGCGTACTATTTACTTTCTTTGCCATGAAGCTAGGTGTCAATATTCGCCGTACTCCCGTTTGATACAGTTTTGTAAAAAGCGGATCCCCAATAGCTAGACGCAACAGCGCACGCTTAGTCTGCATTGCATGGCCACCGATGAATTGTAAAACCGCATTTGCCCCTTCTTGTCCTAGATAGGCACATGCAGGCACCTGAATTTCCTGTGGTGTGATCTGGTACATCATATAGGCTACCGCTTTCTCTCCCTGATAAAACAGATACGCGCCGCTATGACTCGTATTTGTAA
>CALLNG010000122.1 GCA_938005345.1 uncultured Clostridia bacterium | reverse complement strand
CGGGCACGGTTCTGGCCTGGAAGAAGACCGAGGTCCTTTCTGCCACCGCTGCTGCCCTGCTGCGATTTGCCGAGAAATACGTCGGCGGAATATCAGACCATCCGGTATAGGCATTGGACAAGGCGAAGTTCCGGATTTAGAATGGAGGCGTCCCTGCGGGGACGTCTCCACTTTCTGCCCTGAGGTGCGGGCGATGACGATCCAGGAGGCCAGCGAGTGCGATCAGATCTCCATGGAGGTCCTGAGGTCGGGCAGGCCGCGACCCGGAGCGGCTGAACCTGATCCTGACGCTTCGGGACATCGGCTTCACCGGAGAGGAGACGGGGGGCTATATGCGGCTGCGGCTACTGGTGGAGATACGGGCCGCCGCGCTGGCGGATATTCACACCCGTGAGCGGCAGGAGACACGCTGGCGGCAGAACATCCACACCGGGGCGGCGGTCTGCCCCGCATTCATAAGAAAGCATTGGGAGGTATGTTGCATGAAGATCATGGACAAGGCTGCATTTGAGGAACAGAACGTGTTTGGCCTGGGCGCGCCCAACGACGCTTTTGCCCGGTACTTTGCCGGCCGGTCCTATCTCAATCCCCTGACCCGCCCGGAGGACGGGCTGTTTCTGGCCAACGTCACCTTCGAGCCCGGGTGCCGGAACAACTGGCATATCCACCACGCCTCCGAGGGCGGCGGGCAGCTGCTGATCTGCACCGCCGGCGAGGGTTGGTACCAGGAGGAGGGCAAAGCGGCTGTCAGCCTTACTCCCGGTACAGTCATTACCATTGCGGCCAATGTCAAGCACTGGCACGGCGCAAAGCGGGACAGCTGGTTTTCCCATATTGCCATAGAAGTTCCCGGTGAGGAGACTTCGAATGAGTGGCTAGAGCCAGTGAATGACCAGACCTACAACGGCTTGGCATAAGGAGGTGATAGGATGCAATACACAAAATTAGGAAATTCAGATTTGACCGTTTCCCGCATCTGTATGGGATGTATGGGCTTTGGCGATGCAAATAACGGCCAGCACTCCTGGACGGTTGACGAGGCACATTCCCGTGAAATTATAAAACGCGGGGTGGAACTTGGCGTTACTTTCTTTGATACCGCCATCGCCTATCAGAGCGGTACCAGCGAGCAGTATTTAGGACGTGCGTTACGGGATTTTACGAAGCGAGATGAAGTCGTTGTGGCTACCAAATTCCTGCCCCGCACAAACGAGGAGATAGATGCCGGCATTACCGGTCAGCAGCATATTGCGCGGATGGTGGATAAAAGTCTTGAAAATCTTGGAATGGACTACATTGATTTGTATATCTATCACATGTGGGATCACAGGACACCAATCTATGATATTTTGGAAGGGCTGAACAATGCTGTCAAGGCTGGAAAGATACGGTATATCGGTATCTCCAACTGCTTTGCGTGGCAGCTTGCGAAGGCTAACGCCTTAGCAGAGCGGGAGGGCTTTGCAAAATTCGTATCCGTCCAGGGGCATTACAATTTGATTTTCCGCGAAGAGGAACGGGAAATGGCGCCGCTTTGCGCCGAAGACAACATCGCAATGACCCCTTACAGCGCATTGGCAGGCGGCAGACTATCCAAGCACCCCGGCGAGACCTCTAAACGGTTACAAGAGGACAGCTACGCCAAGTTTAAGTATGACGCCACCGCGCAGCAAGACGGGGTGATTATCGCCCGCGTAGCTGAATTGGCGCAGCAGCACGGTGTGAGCATGACGGAGATTTCCCTGGCGTGGCTTTTAACAAAAGTTACTTCTCCTATTGTAGGTGCTACCAAACTGCACCATATCGATGGCGCGGCAAAGTCGGTTGACCTTGTGCTGGAAGAACGGGAGATTGCCTATTTGGAAGAGGCGTATGTCCCGCACAGGCTGGTAGGCGTGATGGCCCAAAATACCGCATCTTCCTCTGGCGCTGCACATGTCTGGTCCACTGGAAACCAGAAAATTTAAACAGAAAAACTATGGGGCTTGCATAACGATGTCCGTAAAGGGCTTCAATCCAAACAATAAATTCATCAAAATAAGCGAGGTGTCAAAATTGAAAAAGATGTTATCCTTGTTTTTGTGCATAGTATTCTGTGTTTCCTGTATCACTGCATGCGCAGCAGAAGGTACGGATAACCTGGCGATTGTTCTGCAAATAAATCATCCAATGATGACGGTAAACGGCGTGGAAAAAGAAATTGACCCCGGCAGAGGGACAACCCCTCTCCTTCAAAACGACAGAACGCTTCTGCCAATCCGTGCGGTAGTCGAGGAAATGGGGGGCGATGTCGGCTGGAATGAAGAAGCGCAGATGGCGACACTGACACTAGGAGAAGATACCATTCGCCTTACGATTGGCAGCACAACAGCATATTTAAATGATGCAGCGCATACGCTTGACGTTGCACCCATTGTGGTAAACGACCGGACCATGCTTCCTATCCGTTTTATTGCGGAGAGCTTTCAGTTTGACGTAGCATGGGACGGGGAATCGCAGTCGGTTACGATTACCAAGCAGACAGGGGACGCACAACCGCCCGAAGAAACGGTACCGGAACAACCTGGGCAGCAAGAGCCAGGCGAAGAACCTGTAACGGATACGAATCGGGCTTTGGTGGTTTATTTTTCTGCAACTGGAAACACCAAGGCATTAGCGCAGACAATCGCTGAAGCTGCAAATGCTGATATTTGTGAAATTGTCCCGTCCGACCCTTACACCAGCGCAGATTTGAATTACAACAGTGATTGCCGTGCAAATGATGAACAGCAGGATGACAGCGCAAGACCGGCAATCGAGCCGATTTCGGCGGATATCGGCGACTACGATACCATTATTCTCGGATACCCGATTTGGTGGGGAACATTGCCCAAAGTCATTTATACCTTTGCAGAAACTTACGATTTGTCGGGCAAAACCATTATGCCGTTTTGTACATCAGGCGGCAGCGGTATTTCTTCCTCCGTTTCCGCGCTGAGAGGCCTGTGCCCGAACAGCACCGTTACGGATGGCTTCCGGGGAACCGCAAGCACAACAGAAGCGCAGGTTACCACATGGCTGGAACAATGCGGATTTGATTTGGAACTGCTGGAACCGGCGGCATAATAATATATAAATTCATGGAACACCAATAGCGGCTATCTGGTTTTGGGATAGCTGCTATTGGTGTTTTTGGAAATCAAAGAACTTCATTTTCCAACTACAACGCCCGCACGTAACGATGCATTCTTCCAATACCATGCATTCGCCGAGTATCATGTTTTTACCGTCCGGGTTAAGCGCGACAACATCGATTTGCGTTTTGCCATCCCTTTGCCGGCCGATTTTAGAAAAATAGCGTGGGCATGTGCCTTGTACGCTTTAATCCTCCCTTATTCCTTCTCTAGCAAATCCGCAATGGCAGTAAAGCTGTGGTTCTCCGCAACTTGGCCGTACATGGCGGTACCGGCGCGGGAACCACCATAGGCGGTATTCCATTCTACGATGGTACCGTCCACCAACTGCACAAGTTTGCAATCAGTTCCGGACGCAGGCAGTTGTTTGCCGGCGGTTCACCTGCGGACAGTTTCACTGCCGCATTGCCGTTGGGGATTCAGTTCAGCGCTTTACAAACTGCCATCAAGCCTTCTGGACTGGTATCCGTAGTTAGGTAGACAACCGGAACGTCCGCCTCTTCTTCCGGTTGAGATACTGCGGTAGGTTCGGATGTCTCAGGCCGGGTAAGCTCTTCCGAGAGCGCACGGTTTTCCTGAAAATCCGGTTCTGTATGTCATGCATTGCCACAGGCCGCCATTGTTTCTATCATAACGGCTCCCAATACGATAGAACTCCATTTTTCATCCATATGTTTACCCTTCAAAATAAGCGGCAATCTCTTTCATCCGCTGCGTTTGCTTGACATGGAAGGGGCACCGGGAATCGCAGTGGCCGCAGTTCAGGCAGCCGGACGCCTTAACCGTCAGATGGGCGTAATGGTCTTTTGCCAGCGCATCTCCCGACATAGAAAGATCGTAGTACTTGTTGATGAGCCCCACATCCAAACCAGCCGGGCAAGGCTGGCAGTGATTGCAGTAGACGCAGACACCACTGGACTCCCCCGGCGTAAAGCTGCCCAAAATGGAATAGTCCTTTTCCGCTTCTGTGGCGTTCAAAAATCCAAGAATCCTTCCCAGATCCTCTCGATTCCTCACACCGGGCAGCACCGTCAGCACACCGGGACGATCTAAAGCATACTGTATACATTGGTATTCTGTCAGTGCCTGGCCGAAGGGAGAGGTTTTCGCATCTAGCAGCTGGCCGGCACTAAATGCTTTCATGACAGAAATGCCCACACCTTCCGCCTCACACCGGCGGTATAGCGCAGCCCGTTCATCCCCGCTGCCGATGGCATATTCGCCATGGCGATAGTCATAGGCAGGGTTGATGCTGAACATCAGCATGTCCAAAATATGCATGTCCAACACCTGCTTTACAACAGCAGGTGTGTGGGAGGACAAGCCGATGTGACGGATCACGCCCTGCCGCTTCAAATCCTCCATATAGGCAATGGTTCCATGCGCGATGGCGGTTTCTAAATCAGAGGCCTCATCCATGCAATGGATAAAGCCGAAGTCAATGTAATCCGTCTGCAAGGCTTTCAGCTGCCAGTCAATAGAGCGCTTGATTTCGTCCAAATTCAACGTCCATGCATATTTCCCACTGCGGTAATCCGCACCGAAATGAACCTGGAAGAACACTTTGTCCCGGCAGCCGGAAACCGCCCGGCCGTAGGCAGGAAAAGGCGTAGCATCCCCAGCAGCCATATCAAAATAGTTGATACCATTCTCCACCGCCATAGCAACCGTCTTTTCTGCTTCTGCCTCACCCGCTGCGCCAAGGGAGCTGTTGCCAAGGCCAATAATACTGATTTGTTCGTCCCCATGGGGCAATTTACGGTATTCCATTAAATTTCTCCTTTCTCAATTATATCAAAACGATAAATCACACCGTAGCTGTATCTGATAAGCCGAAAAATAAGGAAGAAACAAGCCATTAGCCAAAATCATGGCCGCCAGGGTTAAATTTTTTATATTCTTATTCACAGCCTATCACATACTCTCTTTCAAAATCTGCACAATCTCATCGCGGGATAACACCTTGTATCCGCCGTTCATGATGAGCGTGGCGTCGGCAAGCCCTTCCAGCATTTCCTCTGTAGCGCCCAGTTCTGAGATATTCATGGTCAAACCAAGTTCTCTCATCCACGCTTCCATAGACTGGAGTCCCTCTTGAGCTACCTGTTCATCGGTTTTTCCAGTGGGATTCACATTCCACACATTGACTGCGAAGCGCTGAAACTTCGGAAGGCCATAGGGCAGGATGTAACGGTAATAAGGCAAAGATACCGCTGCCAGCGTCATGCCATGGGTGGCGTTGGTATAAGCGCCTACGGCCTGTCCCAGCATGTGTACCATCCAGTCGGTAGATTTCCCTTTTGCAATCAGGGTATTCAGCGCCCAGGTGGCTGTCCACATGATATTGCTGCGGGCTTCATAATCCTGCGGATCCTTGTTGGCAATCCGGCTGGAATGGAGCAGGGAGCGCATCAGCCCTTCGCTGATATAGTCGCTTGTGTTGTCGTCCTCACCGGAGAAATACTGCTCACAAATATGGTTGAAAATGTCGTAGATACCAGCAACCATTTGATAGTGGGGCAGCGTCAGGGTGTATTTGGGATTCAAAATGGCAAACCTGGGCATGATCTTTTCATCGGCAAAAACATGGCCGATTTTTTGCTTGGTTTCCGGATTGGTAATGACAGCGCCTGCGTTCATCTCCGAACCGGTGCCCACCATGGTCAGCACACAGCCCACCGGCAAGGTCTCGCAGTCCGGCTCTTCAAAGCGCAGATAATACTTCTTCCAGGGATCCTCCTGGCAGTTAACGGAGACAGATACCGCCTTGGCATAATCACACACAGAGCCGCCGCCTACCGCCAGCAGGAAATCCGCACGATGCTTCCGGGCAATCTCAATTCCCTCGTACAA
>CALLNG010000121.1 GCA_938005345.1 uncultured Clostridia bacterium | reverse complement strand
CCGTTTATGCAAAAGGAATATACAGCCGTCGTATCGCAAATTGAGGGAATAAGGGTTGATGTACGCGACAGACTAATTGAAGTGTCCGTATCAGGGGACGATCAAATCCATATTGACTATTATGAGAATAGCAAAGAAACTTATAACATTACGGTTTCAGACGAAAATGTATTAACGATGACAAGCGGAAGTAGTAAAGATTGGTCAGATTATATTGGAGGAAAGCCTTCTGCTGAAAATCGGAAAATATCGTTGCAGATACCTAACGCACTTTTAGACACCCTTACCTTGTCTACAACAAATGAAGATATATCACTTCCAGCACTGGCTATAACAGGAAGCGTCAGCATTTCCTCTAACGGAGGAAATATTACCTTTGAAAACTTAGATGTAGGAAGCGCCCTATACCTGACTGTTAAAAATGGAGACATTTTGGGAACGGTTCTCGGAAGTTATGATGAATTTTCTATTCAGGCCGAAATAAAAAAAGGCGAGAGTAATTTGCCGGACAATAAAGATAGCGGTGAAAAGATGCTAAATGTGTCCAGCAATAACGGCGATGTCAATATTGAGTTTTTAAACGAATAATTGTAATTTTGAAAACCGTTGTTTGCGGTTTTAGAACACTTATAAACGGCGGTTGTGAAGCAATTGACTTCCACCGCCATTTTTCTTTTCAAAAATTGGGTTTTGGGAGAGTATATTAAAGCCGCTCCTTTTAAGGGGACGGTAAATTCGGGGGGGCGTTATGTATATTTTTATTCCTACAATTCGCATTGCCCATTGTTGTCAAAAAAGCCGTATGCTTCTGTAGGGGGCTTTGCACGCATATAAATACCATATAGTTCCTTCTCATAATGTTTTTATCCCAACTCTCATGCAGGGGTATGCCACATGGGTATTCGCTGCCATCACCCCCTACTCGGGAGACCAGGAAGGAGTAAAAGGACGAATGCGGAGCAGTATTGAGAACATATCGAATACACTTTTAACGATTTTTATAAAATTACTGTACCATGCGGCATTAAACGATTGTAAGAAATCACAGAGAAAACAGCAGTTTGAAGTGTCACTTGACGATCTCTTCAGGAATTACATATTGTGTCTATTTCTGTAAATACATACTTTGTTAATCACAATATACCTACTGCTTTTACTGTCTAAGGAGAAACAGCAATTGTGGAAAACAAGATGATAGCAGCCGTCTTAATGCGTTTGTCTAAGAAGCTACAGAAAGTCCTGCTAAAGCGTTTCTACCTTAGTTATTACGATGCGGAAATAGGAAAGAGGTTCGGGCTTTGCGTCCTTTACGGCCGAACCGCCTTTGGTGTTTGGGAATCAAGGGAGCGCAAACGGATAAACTGCTTGTGCCCTCAAAAACGGTATTTATTTTTCCTGGCAGCGTAGATATTTAGAGGGGGAAAAAATCTGTATTTATGCTGCTTGCAAAGTACAAAAATGGGAATATCACCAGAAGCGTCAAAACGCAGTTCTATTATTCCGCATAAGATAGGAAAAAAGGGGGAAGAAGTCATTAACCTTTCCCCCTTTTTCTTTGCGCCTGGCTACCAGCCGTTAAGTCAGTTTTTCCTTAATATTTCCATATCGGCGGTTGACTTTCTCGGAACCATCTTCTTTTCGTTCATTTGGTTCAGTTTATAGTGTATTGCTGATTGCTGATTGCTGTTCCTGCAACATTTGTGTGAGTTCGTGTACAAGCGAGTCTTTCCCTTCAAAACTCATCATTCCCAGTGCCATAATGGACTGCTTAGCATTTTCCGGACGGAACATCCCCATTTTGAAAAAATCCAGCGCCATTTGATTTTGCGATAGGCGGGTAAACGGATTGGATTTTTCGGGTAAAATTTTGACGTCAAAGGCTGGATGGTCCAAACCGCCAGAGGATTTTAAGTCTCTGTTGGAAAAACGGATATATTTCCGGTTTCCATCCTCACCGGTAATCCGGATTTGGCGATCTTCATCAAAAAATTGCCGTATGAGAGAGATACACATATAAATGATTTGTTTATATCCCTCGTAGGTATTGTTGATTATGTCGCGGGACAACTTATTTCCCGCTTCCTGTAACGCTACAATGGCTCCATAGGCCGTAACGCCGCCGGATGCGCCGCCCTGCATAAAGTCCCGGTTTCCGGTGAGTTCTTTGAGCTCTTCGATTTTGTTAATACGGTGCTGGACAATATAGGGATCCAGTGGATTGGCCTGAAACTCACGCACATTTTCATCACGCAAACTACCAGCTACATGAACCACATCCTGTGATAGATCTAACAATTCTTCTTCATTAATGCCGCCGTTGTCCCGTACCAGCCAACGAACTTTACCAGAAATAAGCGCATTTTGGGAGATGATAGAATCTAGCTTGTCAATATATGTCTGGCAATTTTTGGACAGGTCAATCAAACCAAAGCCAACGGGACTGCCATCGAGTGGATACAGGACATCAAAGATAATAGGATACATGCCATGTTCATAAAGACCGGATTGAGCAGTCCCGGGCCGGTCTTCGCTGCTGTCAAGAATGGTATCTCCGGCAAACTTGGTCATGTGCAGTAACTTTTTGCCATTAGGCAGTACTACTTTGTAATAGCAGTCTACTACCAATGTTTTTTCGTGAAAGTCCACATACTGTTCACGCGATTGAATGCGCAGCAGGCCATTGCGCCCCAGAGCAGGTTCAGCATGGGGATATAGGGCACATAGTTCATCATTGCTCACCATGTTGACCAAGAACAAGTAGCGGGAGGTTTGAATATCTTCCACACCAGGCTCCCAAAAAATGTTAAGGATATCAAGCCGCTGGATATCGATATCGCCTAGCCCGCCATTTAGCGCTGGATTAAAAAATACGCCGTAGGGAACAACGCCATTTTTTAGTTTGTACCACGTTGCTTTGGAAAACGTATTTTTAAAATTACAAGCGTCTAGCTCAAATGGAATAATTTGAGACAAAATCTGCGCCATCGGCACATCGCCCTCTTCTCTAGCCAAAATATTGGGCGAAGGATAATTATCCATGATTTCAGCATGTTTATAGGCTAGTGCATTAAACAGAAACGAGGTTGTGGTTTCGGGAAGATTGCTGGAGCCACGCACAAAGTCCCAGTGCTGCGCGCGGTACCAGTTGTCGTTTTGAACAATTTTGCTGTCGAAGTCCTTTTTGGCATTGATGTAGGAAATCAATTTTTTTTGCATATCAGCAAATCGTTCTTTTGAGATTTTGGTTTGATACATATTTGTTACTCCTTAAAAATTATTTTTTAAGAAGGAATGAAAAAGAAGTTCCTATATCATAACGCCGCGCAGCGCTGTCCGGACAGCGCTGGGGCGGAATAGCTGGTTATTCAAACAGCTTGTTGAGTATTTGACCTGTACGGGAAACAAACTCTGTCATTTGGTCTGCGCTCAGCGGCGTTTGCGCCAGCGTAGCAATGTCGTAAATATAATGGCAGACGAGCCCTGCCAATTCCTTGTCGTTACAGGTGCTGAGTGCCCGCACAGCAGGATTTGACATGTTAAGTGTCAGCGTTTTTTGTACTGGACCGCCCGCCATCATTGCACCGCCAAACAGTTTACTCATTTCATCCATACGGCGCGCTTGTTCATCCAGCGTAATAACGGCCGGAACAGATTCGTTTTTCAAAGAGGCCAGTTCCACCTTCAGGTTGTCCTCCTTGAGCGTGTCCTGAAACAGTTTTACGAGGTCTTCGGATTCTTCTACTGCGTCATTTTTTAACGCATCTGCCAGCCCTGCATCAATGCGTTCAAATTTAACAGCGTTATTTTTGTATTCTAAAAAGCTAATGAAATGGGTGTCCAACATATGCGGCAAAATAACGGCCTGCAATCCATTTTCACGGAACATAGAGATGTACTGTGCCTGCTGTTTGGGGTCGGAGACATAGTAAACTTTGTTTTCATGGCGCTCTGCTGCCTGCTGCAAATATTCATCCAGTGTTACATATTGGTTCTCGGTTGTTTTATAGAGAACGCAGCCGCCAATCCGTTCAAAGAATTTTTCGTCTTTCATGCAGCCAAATTTGATGAACGGGCTAATATCGTCCCAATATTTTTCATAAGAAGCGCGGTCATTTTTAAACATAGAGGTCAGCTTGTCCGCCACCTTTTTGGTAATATGTTCCGAAACCTTGCGGACATATCCATCGTTTTGCAGAAAGCTGCGTGATACGTTGAGCGGTAAGTCCGGGCAATCAATCACACCTTTGAGCAGCATAAGGTATTCTGGAATCACTTCTTTGATGTTATCGGCAACAAACACTTGGTTATTATACAGTTTGATTTGACCACTGGAGGAATCCATTTCATGTTTGAGCTTTGGAAAATACAAAATTCCTTTCAGATTGAACGGATAGTCCACATTCAAATGAATCCAAAACAACGGCGGGTTAAAATCAAAAAATACCTTATTGTAAAAAGCAATGTATTCTTCATCGGTGCATTCAGAGGGTTGTTTGAGCCAAAGCGGGTGAGGATCATTGATGGGGGTAGGGGCAACAGGAGGTTCTGGTTGTTGTTCGCCGTCTGCCTCCGCTTTTTTCTCTTCTTTTGGTGCATTGGCATCAATGCAGTAAATCGAGATGGGAAGGAAACCACAGTATTTGTGTAAAATACTTTCCACCGTATAAAAATTGAGCATATCCTCGTTTTCTTCGGAAATATGCAAAATAACATCTGTACCACGTTCAGTACGGGTTCCATCGGTGAGTTCATAATCGGTTCCGCCTTCGCAACTCCAAAAGGCGCTCTTTGCGCCGGGCAGATATGAAAGCGTGTTGATTTCTACCCGGTCAGCCACCATAAACGCAGAATAAAATCCCAAACCGAAATGTCCAATGATGGTATTATCATCTTTATATTTACTCAGGAATTCCTCCGCGCCGGAAAAAGCTACTTGTGTAATATATTTCTCCACTTCTTCCGCGGTCATGCCCAGACCATTATCGGAAAACGTCAAGGTCTTATTTTCCTTATCAACCGTTACGCGCACGGCAAACTGCGGATCCTCTTCAATAGACGCTTCGCCTACGCCAACTAGTTTTTTGAGTTTAGCGACAGCGTCACATCCGTTTGACACAAGCTCGCGGATAAAAATATCTTTGTCAGAATATAGCCATTTTTTGATGATAGGGAAAATGTTCTCTGTATGGACTTGAATGGTGCCTTTTGCCATGATGGTTCCTCCTTTTTCTTTTGAACAAACAAGATTTTGTTAGCACTCTAACTAGGTGAGTGCTAAATTGAGGGTGGAAAAAAACCGTCCTTTGCTGACGGTTTCTTTTCTATGGTCGGGGTTGAGGGATTTGAACCCGCGGCCTCATGGTCCCAAACCATGCGCGCTACCAAACTGCGCCAAACCCCGATAAACTTTATAAAGAGAAATATCAACCTCTCTATATTACAAGATATTATTATATCGGAAACGGAAAGGTTTGTAAACTAGCACAAAAAACGGTAATGCGCGTTTTTTTTGAATTAATTTGATATTTCAAAGGTTATCTCTTGATTTCTATAAAATACGCTGAATTTTAAATTCCTTAAAACATTCTTTACATACGATGAAGGTAATAAAAAGCCCAATATAGCCGAAGAAGGAATAAAGATAGTTGACCAAGTTAGAAAATCCAAGCAAAGCGAAGATACAAGAGCCGCCGCATAGAAGGGCGTTATAGCGGAGCCGTTTTTCCGGGGCGGCAAGATTCAGGAGTCCCTGTCCGCAGGAGATAGCGGTAGTCAACATTGCAATATAAATAGTGAGACCGTAAAATAATTTAAAATGGTCTCCCATAAAGGACGCAAAGGTGAGCGCTGGCATTTGGGTGAGGTAAAAATCTGGATATAAGGAAACGTAATAAATCGACAGCCCGCAAATTCCGATGAGGATACTGCCTAATAGTCCACCCCATATCGCTGCGGTCGAAGTGGGCATATATTTTTTCATTCCGCATACAATAGCAGGAATACTAATGAGGTTATAGCTGATATA
>CALLNG010000120.1 GCA_938005345.1 uncultured Clostridia bacterium | reverse complement strand
CGTGAGACTCTCTTTGCCCATTTTACCAGTTCTGCATTTATTGTCAATCCTAGGAAAAACCGGGCTTTGATGGTTCAACATACGCTACGTCGTACCTGGTCGTGGCCAGGAGGCCATGTTGATGGTGATGAAAATTTTCTAGAGGTTGCAGTTAAGGAAGCTGAGGAAGAAACAGGTGTCCGTGACCTCATTCCACTGTCTAAGAAAATAGTATCCCTTGATATTTTTCCAGTGATGCGCCATATCAAAAGTGAACAGTTAATTAGTCCACATCTTCATTTTTCTGTAGCATATTGTTTTATGTGTGATGACAAGCAGAACATACACCATTGTCCCAGTGAAAACATTGCGGCGAATTGGTTTCCTTTTTCTTATATAACGAAGGAACATTTTAACGAACAAGATTTAAGACTTTACCAAAAAATTATACATCACGTTTTAAACTGGACTAGTGATATATAGAATTGAACCGTTGAAGAAGGGTGGAATTCTATCTGGGTGCATTATTTACAAAATATAAAAATACAAAAGAATAAGGAAGGAAAACAATGAAGAGCGTTTTAGAACATAAACCGGAAAATATCCGTCTGTCGGCTTCTCAGGATGCTGTCATTATTTTGGATCAAACAAAGCTGCCAGGTGAGGTATCTTATCTTACCTTGCGCACGGCACCAGAATTTTATGATGCGATTGAAAAGCTGAAGGTAAGGGGAGCGCCGGCGATTGGAATTTGTGCGGCTTTTGCGATGTATGTCTTAGCACAGCAGATTCAGGCAAACGATACAGACATGTTTTTGGCAGAATTCCATAAGATAAAAGAATACCTTAGTGCTTCACGTCCAACAGCGGTAAATTTAAATTGGGCATTGGAGCGGATGGAACAAGTGGCAATCCACTACAAACAGCATCCAAGAGAAGCAATGCTAGCAGCATTACTGCGCGAGAGTATTGCGGTTCAGCAGGAGGATATACAAATGTGCCGCAGCATTGCAGAGCATGGATTATCGCTGCTTCACGAGGGAGATGGTGTATTAACACACTGCAATGCAGGTCCGCTTGCTACGTCCTGTTACGGTACGGCGCTGGGGCCTCTTATTTTGGCAAAAGAACGGGGCATAGAATTCCATGTTTTTGTGGATGAAACTAGGCCCTTGCTGCAAGGGGCACGGCTAACGACCTATGAAC
>CALLNG010000119.1 GCA_938005345.1 uncultured Clostridia bacterium | reverse complement strand
CTTTTTCAACAAAATTTTTCGTGGAAATCACTGTTGTTTTTCGTGCCTAGGCTTCCAGTACCAGCGTAAATGGGCCGTCTCCCACCAACTCCACCTGCATGTCTGCGCCAAAGCGTCCGCAGGCGACTTTTTTGCTGATACTGCCGCATCGCTGCACCATATAGTCATACAGCGCCTGCGCCTGTGCTGCCGGTGCGGCACCGGTGAAGCTGGGCCGGTTGCCTTTACGGCAATCCGCATACAGCGTGAACTGCGATACCACCAATAGCTGGCCTTCCACATCTTGCAGACTGAGATTGGTCTTTCCTTCGCTATCGGCAAAAATCCGTAATCTTCCAATTTTTTCTATCAACTGGTCTGCCACTGCCTGGGTATCTTCCGGCCCAACGCCGACAAGCAGCACCAAGCCCGCTCCGATTTCTCCCACCACGCTGCCTTCCACAGTCACCTTTGCGCCGCGCACGCGCTGTAATACAATTTTCATGCAGTCCCCTCCTTTTTCTTCCTATCTTACCTGATTTTCCGCAAAAAATCAAGCCCCTTGTTCGTGCGCACTGTAATATGACACCAAAGTATCAAAATTTTTGCAATTTTAGGCGACTTTTTTGCTAGATTCTCATAAAATTGAAATATTTTCTATTTGCCTCTTGCAATTTCCGCATTCTTGTTGTATACTAATATACGGACAAGTAAATACGTGCAGAGTAGGTTTTGATGCGTTAAGTGATAAAAAGACGGGAAGTTGCTTTTTATACGAAAAATCCACGGAAGTGGATTTGCGGTATCAGGACCGCATTCCGCTGCCGCTTTTTGCGAGATACTAATATCAATTCCCCCTTATGTGATTTGGTATAAACAAAAAAAGATAGCGGACGAAAGTCCGCTATCTTTTTTTGTTTGCGGAATGTTTTCCCTTAATCTGCCCTACGCGGCTTGTAACAATATTTTAATGAGGTGAAAGCATTGCAACACAAAAAAACTCTTTCCCCGCGCGCCATTGTCTTTGTAGGCATTTTTGCCGCTCTGGACATTGCGCTGACGCGCCCGTTCCGGACACTGGGCCTATCGTTTAATTTCGGTTTTGTCTCCATTGCGACAGCAGGCTCCTTTTTCGGCCCGGTATACGGCGCCTTTGCAGCATTGGTCTCAGACATTTTGGGCTTTTTGCTGTTTCCACAGACAGCGCCGTATTTTCCCGGATACGCACTTACTGCGGTTTTGCGGGCATTGGTGTACGCCCTCTTTTTCTACCGAAACCGTGCGCTGCAAATTACCAGCAAAAGTTCCGCACTTGCCAAAGGCAAGGCAATTGCGTTTTGTACGCTGGCCAGCGGACTAAATGTTGCCATCAACTTGTTTACATTGCCAATTTGGCAGATGATTACTTCCGGCACGCAACAGGCCTACTGGTTTTTGGTACTCAAACGGATTCCTAATTCTATCCTATTTTGGGCCATTCAAATTGTGACTCTGAGTATTTTGATGCGGTATCTCGCGCCGCTGCGTGAAAAATATGCGCCGGATTCGCTCCGGCCCCGGTATCCATTTATTCTATCGCTCATCAAGAGGAGGGGATGACCCCTCCTCTTTTTTCGGTACTATTTTCCTGATTAGTCATCTTTAGGGAACTTTTTGTGCCATTTTATGCTATGGTTATAGATAATAGGCGTCTTTAGCGTAAGGGCAGCCGTCTATTTTGCTGGGGAATCTGTTTGTTTGGCAGATCCCAGGCAAATGCACCATGAAACGCAACCATGCCTGCCTACCGGGCAGGCATCTTGTATTTTACCGGAAAATACCGCATGTGTGGTTTTCCCGTGCTAAATCTGTTTCTCTGGGTGCTTCTTTTATTCTCTAACCGGCAGCGGTTCAAAATGCACATAGGAGTTGCCCATCATGAAGATCTACTGGTATCACGGTCATAAAAATATTATTGGCAAGCGGGTACGCATGGCACGCAAACATCTCCGCCTCACCCAAGGGGAGCTCGCTGCAAAGCTGCAGCTGGAAAGCATTGAAATGGAACAAAAATCTATCAGCCGGCTGGAACTTGGCGACCGTTTTGTCTCGGATTATGAGTTGCTGATGCTCAGCCAAATATTGCAGGTCAGCGTTGCCTGGCTGCTGACAGGCGAAGGCGAAGAAAACAGCCGCCTTGAAACAGAGCGGCAGCAAGAATGTGTCAATACCTCCAATGGCCCGGCGGATGTGATTACGACCTGATCCTTCCGCTGTATATTTCCATGTGTAAACGGCCGGAGCTCCTGTATAGCAGACAGGTTCTCCGGCCGTTTTGTATCTATGTATCCGTTCGGTTTTTCCGTACGCTGCAATCCTCTTACAACTCCGTTTTCATGGCGTCAATAACCTCCAGCGCACGCATAGAAATTTGGTAGTTGCGCTCGCGTTTCTTTTTCACCTTCCGCTCCAGCCCTTCCATAATACCAAATGTGACATTCATCGGCTGAAATTTTCCCACTGCGCCGCCTGCGATGTAGTGCGCCAATGCGCCGATTGCGGTGGTACGCGGGAAAATCACAGGATCCCTGCCCTTGATTTGACGCGCCAAATTCACGCCCGCCACAAATCCGGATGCAGTGGACTCCAAATAGCCTTCCACACCCGTCATCTGCCCGGCAAAATACAGGCTTTCCCGCTGTTTTAGCCGATAGGTCCGATCCAGCAGTTGCGGCGCATTGAGAAACGTGTTGCGGTGCATGACGCCATAGCGGACGAATTCCGCTTGATGCAGGGCTGGAATTAGGCCAAACACACGCTTTTGTTCGCCCCATTTCAGGTGTGTTTGGAAGCCGACGATGTTGTACAGCGTACCTTCCCGGTTATCCTGCCGCAGCTGTACCACTGCATAGGGTTCCCCACCGCCGCGCGGGTCCTCCAGACCAACCGGCTTGAGCGGCCCAAACAGCATGGTATCGTGCCCGCGGCGCGCCATAGTTTCAATGGGCATACACCCCTCAAACACCACTTCCCGGTCTGCTTCGCTACGCGGCGCACGCTCGGCATGCACCAACTCTTGCCAAAACATTTCATATTCTTCCCGGTCCATGGGACAGTTGATGTAATCCGCATCGCCGCGCCCATAGCGGGACGCACGGAACGCATGGTCAAAATCAATAGATTCCTTCGTCACAATAGGCGCCGCCGCATCGTAAAAATACAGCTGCTGGCCGCCGGTCAACGCAGCAATTTTTTCCGCCAGCGCGTCCGACGTAAGCGGCCCGGTCGCCACAATAGCATATTCCTCCGGTAGCTGGGTTACTTCCTCCCGCACCAGGGTAATGCCGGGGTGCTCCTCCACTGCGTCCGTCACAGCCTTGGAAAACAGCTCCCTGTCCACCGCCACTGCTCCGCCCGCTGGCACCAGCGTTTGGTCAATGCAGCGCATGATGAGTGAATCCATCCGGCGTAGCTCCTCTTTGAGCAGCCCCACTGCATTTTCCAGCTGCCCGGAGCGGAAAGAATTGCTGCACACCAATTCCGCCAGGCCGCTGGAATGGTGGGCCGGAGAAAATTTATGCGGTTTCATTTCATATAACCGGACCGGCACGCCCCGCTGCGCCAGCTGATAGGCGGCTTCACTACCCGCCAGGCCGCCGCCGATAACTACTGCTTCCTGCAATTTCATTCGTTCCCTTCCGCTGATTTTTTCTTGTCTTTTTTCTGGTTATAGCTGCATTCCTCGTCAATACAGACATAGGAATCTTTGATCACCCGGCCCCGCATGGTGCGTTGCAGCAGCATTTTCCCGCACACCGGGCAGGTTTCATTGGTCGGCAGGTTCCAGCTCATGAAATCGCATTCCGGGTTTTTTTCGCAGCCATAATATTTCATACCTTTACGCGATTTTTTCTCCAAAATCTTAGCGCCGCATTTGGGACAGTTCACGCCGATCTCCACTTGCAGCGGCCGGGCGTTGCGGCATTCCGGAAAACCGGGACAAGCCAAAAATTTTCCATACCGTCCGTCGCGAATTACCATCATCCTTCCGCACTTTTCGCACGGGATGTCCGTTTCCTCCGGCTTGATTTCAACGTGTGGAATTTTTTTGTCCGCTTCCTGGACCAGCTCTTCAAACGGCCCATAAAATGCGCGCACAATTTCCACCCAATTCCGATTGCCTTCTTCTACCTCGTCGAGTTGCTGTTCCATACCGGCCGTAAAACCAGTATCCACAATGGTGGAAAAATATTCCTTCATCAAATTTGTAACTATCTCGCCAAGCTCGGTGGGAATCAGATACCGTTTTTCCTTGACAACATAGTTGCGCGCCATAATGGTTGCCACCGTCGGCGCATAGGTACTCGGCCGCCCGATGCCCTGTTCCTCCATGGCCCGTACCAGCGTTGCTTCGGTATACCGGGCAGGCGGCTGGGTAAAATGCTGCGCCGGGGTGAGCCCGTGGTTTGCCAGCTCGTCTCCCGCCTCCATATCCGGCAGTTTTTGCTCTTTCTCTTTGCTCTTTTCCTCGTCTTTCCCCTCTTCATACAGCGTCAAGAACCCTGGGAACAGCACCGTGGAACCAGTTGCACGGAACTGGTACTGCCCTGCGCCAATTTGCACGGTCATGGTCTCCAGCTTGGCCTCCGCCATTTGGCTGGCAATAAACCGTTCCCAGACCAGTTTGTATAATTTAAGCTGGTCGCCTGTTAGGGAATCCGCAATCCGCTGCGGCGTATAGGACACTAGGGACGGCCGGATGGCCTCATGCGCATCCTGCGCGTTTTTCCCTTTTTTATACGTCCGCGGCGCAGCAGGAAGATAGGACTCGCCATAGGTCTGCGCAATGTAGTCCTTGGCAGCAACGGCGGCTTCGTTTGCCACGCGGGTGGAGTCGGTACGCATATAAGTAATCAATCCCACTGCGCCCTCGCCTTTAATTTCCACGCCTTCATACAGCTGCTGGGCAATGCGCATGGTTTTGGAGGGGGTAAAGCCCAGTTTTCTTGCCGCCTCCTGCTGCAGGCTGCTCGTGATGAACGGCGGAGCGGGCTGCCGTTTTTTGGGCGTCCGTTTTACGTTGTCCACGCAAAACGAGGCCCCCTCCAGCGCCTGCAAAATTTCCTTGGCCTGCGTCTCGTTTTTAATGTCAATTTTTCCGTTTTTGTCCCCATAAAACCGCGCTTTGAATTTTTTTCTTGTCTTTTTATGGGTCAATGCCGCTTCCAGTGTCCAATATTCTTCCGGATCAAACTGGTTGATTTCCGCCTCCCGGTCGCAAATCATGCGAAGCGCAACAGACTGCACACGTCCGGCGGACAGCCCTTTGCGCACCTTGCGCCACAAAATCGGGCTGATGCTGTAACCCACAATGCGGTCCAGCACCCGCCGCGCCTGCTGCGCGTCCACAAGGTCATAGTCAATGTCGCGCGGATGTTTGATTGCCGTTTTCACTGCATCTTTGGTGATTTCGTTGAACACCACACGGCTCGTTTTGCTCTCATCCAATTTCAGCGCACTCATCAAATGCCAGGAAATTGCCTCTCCTTCCCGGTCCGGGTCAGTTGCCAATATGACGTCATCGCTGGCTTTTGCCGCCGCTTTCAATTTTTTAATCAACGGGCCTTTTCCGCGGATGTTCAAGTATTTTGGCGTAAAATCATGTTCTACGTCAATTCCCAGCGTGCTTTTCGGCAAATCGCGCACATGTCCCATCGATGCTTCCACCTTATAGCTGCGCCCTAAATATTTTCCGATTGTTTTCGCCTTGGCCGGCGATTCCACAATAACCAAATGTTTTGCCATATTCTATTCTCTCCCATCCGCATTTATTTTTGCAGCCCAAAATATTTGCCCGGCATTTGGTAAATGATTTGGTCCACTTCCAGCATGGTTAACACCATGCCCATTTGCGCCACGTTCCACCCAGTCAGCCGGCAAAGTTCCTCCAGCTGTTTAGGCTCCTGCTGCAGCAGGGCAACAATTTGCTTTTCCTGCTCCGTCAGCGGCCGCTGTGCCGCTGTCTGTGCCTGTCTTTCCTCTTTGTGCAGCAAATGGCCGTATGCCGCTTCAAATTCTTCCAGCACGTCATCCACCGAGGTGATGAGTTTGGCCTCGCCGCACTGAATCAATCGGTTACAAAGCTGGGAATTTTCCTGGTTGATGTTGCCGGGCACGGCAAAGGTCTCACGGCTTTGCTCATTGGCATGGTGAATGGTAATACTTGCACCGCTGCGCTGTTTTCCTTCCACTGCGATAGCACCGATACAAAGTCCGCTGACAATCCGGTTCTTAATCGGAAAATGCTGTGGCAGCGGTTTTGCGTCAAACGGCAGTTCACTCACCACGCTGCCATGGTTCATGATGTCCACCATCAGTTCCCGGTGAATGTCCGGATAGGGCCGGTTAACGCCGTTTCCCAACACAGCGATGGTTTTGCCTTCTCCATCCAGCGCGCCGCGGTGGGCGCAGCCGTCAATGCCTGCCGCCATACCACTGACCACGGTAAATCCGGCTTTCGCCAAATCCCGTGCAAGCGTAAAGGCGCACTGCCGCCCATATTCACTGCATTTTCTGGTACCCACAATGGCAATTGCCAGCGTGAGGCACTCTTCAAAGTGTTTCCCGCGTTGGTATAGCACAAGCGGTGGATTGGGGATTTCCCGCAGCCGCTGTGGATAACGCTGGCTGTCAATGGAAATCAATTCCACACGGTGCTGGCCCGCAAACTCTAGCTCCCGCTCCACACGGTCCATGCGTTTATCGCACAAAAGATCCAAAATTCGTTTGTTGTCAATACCCAGCTCCTGGTAGTCCTCCCGTTTCATATGGTACAGGAGTTCTACATCCGGCTGCGCCTCCCAAAGGCGGTATTTTAGTTCATGCCGCTCGCTCATGGCCAGCTGGAACCAAAGCCAATATTTCATGTCTGTCATACGTTTCACCGGCTCTTTTCTCTCAAACGGAAACGCGGGATTGTAGCGCATCCCGCGTCCGGTAATTTTTGATATCGCTTAATACAATACTATAGGAAGGAATTTTTGTAAAGCAATAAAAAACCAATTTATGTTTCATTTTCTTCTGATTTCTCAAAAATTCTCTGTCGGACAGCCTCATACAACAGAACTGCAGCTGCACAAGAGACATTGAGCGATTCCGCCCGTCCCGGCATGGGAATTTTCACACGGTACCGGCACAGCTGAATGAGCTCTTTTGTCAGCCCGTTTGCCTCATTCCCCACACAAAGAACGGTTTTTCCCCGTAGGTTTGCCGCAAAGGGCGGCTGCGCCTCTTGCAGTGCTGCGGCATAGGATGTAAAGCCCTGTTCATGCAGCCACTGCACGGTTTGCATGGCATCCTGCTGCACAATGGCGGGCACATGGTACAAAGAGGACATGGTGGCACGGACGGTTTTGGGGTTATAGACGTCCGCGCAGCCACACAAAATCACACCATCTGCGCCCGCAGCATCGGCACAGCGTATCAGCGTGCCCAAATTTCCGGGATCCGCCACCCGTTCGCATAGCAGCAACAGTGCGTTTTCCCGCTGCGCGGCGCTTTGCAAGTCCGCTTGCGGCATGCGAAGCGCCGCTACCATTCCCTGCGGCGTCACCGTATCGCTGACCGCACGCAGCACCTGGTTTGTGGCCAGCACGCATTTTTCTGCCGGCAGCCCGTGCATGTCACCCGCCAAATCCTCCCGCACAAAAATGATATCCACCTCCATACCATCCTGGCAGGCCTCCCGCACCATTTTTTCCCCTTCCACCACAAACCGTCCCGTCTGCTGGCGGTATTTCTTTTGCTGCAAACATTTACGCAGTTCTTTGACTTTTCCATTTTGCACGGATGTGATGATTTCCATACGGTTTTCCTCTCCTTTTTGTTTGCGCCACGGCAAAATCACCGTGCGCCGCGGCTTGTTTTTCCAGTTTCTACGCCAAAAGTGCATAGATATCCACAAAAACAGCTGCTTTTTCCGCAATTAAAGAGGGGACGCTGCCACGCTTTGCCCGCGGCAAGTCCCCTCTCCTTTTCGCTTACTTTTCTTTGATTTTATCTATGTTGCGGTTGTTGCCCACCACAACCAAAATATCGTCTTCTTTGATTTGGTAATCCGCACGGGGTGACACAATAACGTCCCGTCCTTCCTTAGCCGCCATCACCGTGATTCCATACACCTTGCGCATGTTGAGTTCATCCAGCGTTTTTCCAACCCAGCTTGCCAGCGGCCGTACCTCGACAATACTGTGATCCTCCGACAGCTCAATCATATCCACAATATGGGACGATGCCAACGACTGCACGAACTTGATTCCCATGTCCCGCTCCGGCAGCACCACGCGGTCTGCGCCGACCTTTTTCAAAATCCGGCCATGCAGCTCCGTGGACGCGCGTGCTACAATGAAATTAACGCCCATTTCCTTCAGCAGCACCGTAGACAAAATACTGGTTTCAATTTTGCCTCCCACCGCCACAATCGCGGCGTCAAAGTTCCGGGCGCCGACTGCTTTGAGAACCGATTCATCTGTACAGTCCCCCACAATCGCATGCGTGACATGGTTTTGAATTTCATTGATGATTTCTTCATTTTCATCAATTGCTAGCACTTCATATCCTTTGGCATACAACGTTTTGCAAACTGCTTCGCCGAAACGGCCAAGCCCCAGTACAATATAGGATTCTTTCATCGTTTTTCTACTCCATTCCCATTTTTGTTCGCTTCTGTTTGACTGCTTTTTCTACTTCACCCATTGTTTATCCGACCATCAGCTGCACCCGCGGGTAGCGGATTTTGTTGGTACCATCGTTCTGGTTTGCCGCAATAGCATACCCAATGGTGAGCACACCGACGCGTCCAAAGAACATCAACACCATAATCACACATTTTCCCACGGCACTAAGATCCGGGGTCAAAGACTGTGTTACACCAACAGTGCCAAACGCGGAAACCACCTCATACAGCAGAACCTGCAGGCCCGCTTCCTCGGTCACAGACAAAATCACAACGCCCACAAACAGCACCATCACACCAATGAGCACAATGCTAAGCGCACGCAAAATGATGCCGTGGCCGATATGTTTGCCCAGGACATTGACGGATTTGTGCCCACGCACCACGTTGTACACCGTAACTAAAATAACGGCCAGCGTCACGGTCTTGATTCCGCCCGCCGTAGAGCCGGGCGATCCACCGATGAACATGAGCACCATGGAAACGAGTTTGCTCATATCGGACATTGCCGCCTGGTCAATGGTATTAAACCCTGCGGTTCTAGTCGTCACTGACTGGAAAAAGGACGCCAATATCTTTTGCGGCATGGGCAAATTCCCGATTGTCTGTGGATTATGGTATTCAAAACAGAAAATCATCACCGCGCCCGCTACAATTAAAATGGCAGTCACCGTCAGTACTAAGATCGTCTGCAACTTGAACTGGTATCCCACGCCTGGTTTGTAGCGGTACAAATCCGCCCACACGAAAAATCCCAGGCCGCCGAACACAATCAGGCCCATAACCGTCACATTAATCACAAAATCGCCGACATAGGGCATTAAACTGACAAATTCCCCATATTTCCCAATAACGTCAAAACCGGCGTTGCAAAACGCGGAAACTGCCATAAATGTTCCGCGGTACGCCCCGCCCAACAATCCAAATTCCGGTATTAGGCGGGCGCTCAAAATCAACGCGCCTGACAATTCCACCACAAAGGTTACCGTCAGCACACGGCGCGCCAGCCAGACAATTCCTTGAATTTCCGACTGGTTAAAGGATTCCACCATAATCAGCCGCTCACGCAGCGAAATTTTCCGCCGCAGCAAAAAAGAAACCAGGCAGGCCATGGTGATAAATCCCAGGCCGCCAACTTGAATCATCGCCAAAATAACCAGCTGCCCAAATACGCTCCAATGGGCCGCTGTGTCCACTACAACCAGCCCCGTCACGCATGTGGCGCTGGTCGCCGTGAAAAGTGCATCAATAAATGGCGTGCTCTCTCCGCTTTTGCTGCTCACAGGCAGTGTCAAAAGCAGCGCGCCAAACAAAATAACTGCTAGGAAACCCAGTATAATAATCTGCGTTGGGCGCAGCAGCTTGAATATGCTTTTGCGTCCACGAATCAGAGATCGTATCCTGTCCACTATTCGTCCTCCGCTTTGTTATCTTTCTTACACATTTTGGGCCTTGCAATGGCCTCTTCCAATGCAGGCCTGTCCCACTTTTCTTTTCACTGATTTGTTTATTTCATCAAAGAAAGCCGCCTTTGCGGCGGCCTTATGTTGCCCAAATTTTTACAGGGCCGCTTTTGCTTTTTCCACCAGCACAGTAAACGCTGCCGGGTCGGCAATCGCGATTTCCGAAAGCATTTTCCGGTTCATTTCCACGCCTGCGAGCTTCAGTCCGTGCATAAACGTGGAGTAGTTCATGCCATTCATTTTCGCTGCCGCGCTGATACGGGTAATCCACAAACGTCTGAAATCACGTTTGCGCAATTTTCTTCCAGTATACGCATATACCAAAGACTTCATGACCGCTTGTTTAGCGGTTTTATATAGTTTGGATTTTGCCCCGTAATACCCTTTTGCCATTTTCAGGACTCTTTTATGTTTTTTTCTGGTTGCTAACGCACCTTTTACTCTTGCCATCGTCAAAACCCTCCTTACTTACTGATATGGTAACAATTTCTTGATTACTTTTGCATTCGCTTCGCTCGCGTACGTTGCTTTTCTCAGATTTCTTTTTCTCTTGGTAGTCTTTTTGTTCAAGATGTGGCTTTTGTACGCTTTTGCGCGTTTGAATTTTCCATTTTTCGTAACGGAGATTCTTTTGGCCGTAGCCCGGTGTGTTTTTAATTTCGGCATAATATGTTAGCTCCTTTCAACCTCTCATAGTTTCCTTATATATACTCTTTTCTGGTGTAGAAAAGAAAGTATCCCTTATGACTTGGCAGTGGGTGTGAGGAACATGAACATGTTCCGCCCTTCCATTTTGGGCTGGCGGTCCACTGCGCCATATTCTTTTACCATATCGGCAAACCGCTCCAGCACCACCTTGGAATTCTGTGCATGGCTAATTTCCCGCCCGCGGAACCGCAGCGTCACTTTCACTTTGTTGCCCGCCTTCAAAAATTTGATAGCATTTCTGGCCTTGGTTTCGAAATCATGCGTATCAATAGACGGGGACAGGCGGACTTCCTTGACCTCAATGGTCTTTTGGTTCTTGCGGTTTTCCTTTTCCCGCTTCGCCGCTTCAAATTTATATTTCCCATAGTCCATGATTTTGCACACGACCGGTTTTGCCTGCGGCGCAATTTCCACCAAATCCAAATTTTTGTCGGCAGCCAGTTTCAATGCCTGTGCAACACTCATGATACCCAGCTGCGTTCCATCCGCGTCAATGATCCGCGCTTCTTTTTGTCTGATTTCCTCATTAATTAACAACTCTTTACCTATGGTCCTACACCTCCAAAAACCAATTCCAGCTAATTTTTTGCATAAAAAAATGAGTGTCAGAAGATTTTCCACACCCATACACACACACTCCTACCTCCCCCATAACCTCGGGCAGGAAAGCTGTATATTTGCCCTATACCTCTTGATATAAGGCGAGAAGAATCTTCTGCTTGTTTTTACAAATAGGTATTATACCATACACTGGCACACTTGTCAAGAAAAACATTTTGTTTTGCCGAAAATTTGGCGGATAGGCTGCCGCCCGTGCCTTTAGCGCAGCAGCCCATCAAACGTCGTGTCCAAGCTTTCTTTGATGGCCTTGCACTGGCTGGCATAGATATGCTGCTTGCCGCGCTCAATTTTGACCAGGGGTTCCCACGTGATATCCACGCCCCGCAGCCGCAGTTCCTTTACCAGTTCCACCTGCTTCATGCGCCGCTTCAGCCGCACCCGTTTGACATTTTGCCCAATGGCAATGGTGTCTTGTTTGATTTTTTGCTCTTTCATGCACGCGCCTCCTTAGGACCCAAATGCGCACTTTTTCTTAATTGCATCTTGTTTTTGTGGTAAAACGGGACTCAAACGAGTCCATTTTAAGAAGCAGCTATGTTCCTCTATGTTCCCCATTGTACAATTTAGCGGTTGACAATTTCCTTTCTTCTATTATATAATGGATGGTACGTTTCGATATCATACGGCGGCAGCCGTAAACTGCTAGAGGAGGCATTGGATATGATTCAAATTACGCTCAAAGACGGTTCCCAAAAAAGCTTTGACCAGCCGCTCAGCGTGCGGGACATTGCCGCGTCGCTCAGCGAAGGGCTGGCGCGTGCTGCCACCTGCGGCGAAGTGGACGGGAACATCGTGGATTTGCGATATATCGTTGACAGGGACTGTACCCTGACCCTGCACACATTTGATACCGATGCAGGAAAGCGGGCATTTCGCCATACTGCGTCGCATGTGCTGGCGGCAGCAGTCAAGCGTCTGTACCCCGAAACCAAACTGGCCATTGGCCCCGCCACGGACATGGGATTTTACTATGATTTTGACCGGGATACGCCCTTTACTGCGGAAGATTTGACTGCTATTGAGGCAGAAATGGCAAAAATCGTCAAGGAAAATGCAGAATTGACTTATTTCACGCTGCCGCGCAGCGAAGCGCTGGCGCGTATGGCGGAGGAACCATATAAAGTGGAATTGATTGAAGATTTACCCGAGGGGGACACCATTTCCTTTTACTCGCTGGGCGAATTTACCGACCTGTGCGCTGGTCCGCACCTGATGCGCACCGGTGCCATCAAAGCATTCAAACTGCTCAGCTCCACCGGCGCGTACTGGCGGGGCAGCGAGAAAAACAAAATGCTGCAACGCATCTACGGGACAGCATTTCCCAAGAAATCAGAATTGACTGCCTATCTGGAGCAGCTGGAAGAGGCTAAAAAGCGAGACCACAACAAACTTGGACGGGAGCTGGAATTTTTCACCACCTCTGACCTCATTGGGCAAGGACTGCCCATCATGCTGCCTAAGGGCGCGAAAGTGATGCAGATTTTACAGCGGTTCGTGGAAGACACGGAAGCGGCACACGGCTGGCAGCTCACCAAAACGCCATATATGGCAAAAAGCGATTTATATAAACTGTCCGGGCACTGGGACCATTATCAGGACGGCATGTTTGTGATGGGCAATCCCGAAACAGACAAAGAAGTGTTCGCGCTGCGGCCCATGACCTGCCCGTTCCAATACCAAGTGTTTCTCAATCGCGGACGCTCCTACCGGGATTTGCCCATGCGGCTCAACGAAACGTCCACGCTGTTTCGCAACGAGGCATCGGGGGAAATGCACGGGCTGATCCGCGTGCGCCAGTTCACCATCTCAGAAGGGCATTTGATGTGCACGCCGGAGCAGCTGGAAGAGGAATTCCGCGGCTGTCTGGAGCTGGCGATTTACATGCTCAAGACGCTGGGCCTGTATGAGGATGTGTCCTACCGCTTCTCCATGTGGGACGAAAACGACCGGGAAAAATACATCGGTACCAAGGAACAATGGGACGAGGCACAAGGCACCATGCGCAAAATTTTGGACCATCTGGAAATCCCTTATGTGGAAGGCATCGGCGAAGCTGCGTTTTATGGACCCAAGCTGGATATTCAAATCAAAAACGTGCATGGCAAGGAAGATACGCTCATTACCATTCAAATTGACCAAATGCTGGCGGAAAAATTCGGGATGGAATACACAGCGGCGGACGGCACCAAAAAGAATCCATATATCATCCACCGTACCTCCATTGGCTGCTATGAACGCACACTGGCGCTACTGATTGAAAAATATGCCGGTGCGCTGCCCACGTGGCTGGCACCCACCCAGGTCAAGCTGCTTCCCATCTCTGACCACCATGCGGACTATGCCTATGAAACCAAGGCGGCGCTGGAAGCAAAGGGCGTGCGCGTAGAGGTGGACACGCGCAACGAAAAAATCGGATACAAAATCCGGGAAGCACAGCTGGAAAAAATACCGTATATGCTGGTCATTGGCGACAAGGAAATGGAATCCGGCGCGGTGGCGGTGCGCTCGCGCAAGGAGGGCGACCTCGGCGCCATGCCGCGGGAGGCTTTTTTGCAAAAGCTTTTGCAGGAAATCCAGGAAAAAGCCAGATAAATCCATCGGTTTGTTTCTACAGAAACGCCAAAAAGGGCAAGGCCATAATGGCCTTGCCCTTTTTGGTAGAAATAGATTGATATTAGGAATTGTGATGGCATTAGGATTTGGGGATGGTGATGACATATTCAATATATTCGTCGTGGTCGTTTCGTTTGGCAGCCGCTTTCACGCCCGCCTGTTTCATCACATCCACCGCTTGTTTGATCGTGTTGACAAAAATGCGGACGTCTTTGATGAGGTAGGTCTTTTTCTGTTTTTCTGATTCCTTACCCTCTTCCAGCATTTTGTCAATCAATTTATCGGTCATCTGTACGTTATATCCTTTGTCAATGACGGTGTACAGTGCTTTGCACTGCAGCTCCTCGCTCGGCAGGCGTAAAACTGCCCGCGCATGGCGTTCCGTCAGGTTATATTCTGAAATCATCTGCTTCACTTTGGGAGGCAGGCGCAGTAAGCGCAGCTTGTTGGCGATGGTGGACTGTTTTTTGCCGATACGCGCTGCCAAATCCTCCTGGGTCATATGGTGTGTCTGGATCAGCGCCATATAGGCCTCTGCCTCCTCCATAAACGACAGGTTTTCCCGCTGCAAATTTTCAATCAGGGCAATTTCCGCTGCCTCGTCTTCCCCATATTGGTTAATAATCGCAGGAATGTATTTCAGTCCCGCCATTTTGGATGCCCGCAACCGCCGCTCTCCCGCCACCAATTCATACCCGCGGGAACTTTTACGCACGGATACCGGCTGAATCACGCCGTAGCGCTTGATGGACTGGCAAAGTTCCTCCAGCGCTTCCCCATCAAACACAGTCCGCGGCTGGTAGGGGTTTGCCGTAATCTTGTCCACCTCCAGGTTGACGATTTTCTTTTTTGTATATAAACATGGCATTGTTCCATTACCCCTTCCTTTTTCATTCGTAAAACATTTCCAAGTATTTCCTACACTTCTTAGTATACCATATTTTTACAAAATGAAAAGGGGGAAAAAGAACAAAAATTTCGACGGAATTTGCACGTGGCGATACTTTCTCCCCTCTTACGCGGCATGTTTGCGCGTCCGCTGCAGTATGTCTTCCCCGCTCCCGCCATCTCTAGGCAATCAAAAGCCCCGCTGCCTACCGGCGCGGGGCTTTTGATTTTCATTCAGCAGTCTCTACAGGCCCAGCAGTGCCGGGACCTCCCGCAAGGAATCCACCACAGCACTCACGCCGGGCACCTGGTCAAATAGGCTGCGCTCGTGCATGGAGTTAACCGCAATCACCGTCTGCACTCCCGCCGCGCGCGCCGCCTGAATGCCAGACGCCGCATCCTCCAGCACCACAGCTTCCGCCGGGTCCACGCCCAGCCGCTGCGCTGCTGCCAGATAAATATCCGGATAGGGCTTACCGCGGAACGAACCGTCCGCATACACAATGTGTACTGTGTCAAACCAGCGGTCCAGCGCAAAATTCTCCAAATAAAACTGCAAATTTTCCGCATCACTGGAGGTTGCAATGGCCATGGGCCACCCCTCTTGTTTGAGCTGGTCCAGCAATTCCACCGCCCCGTCTGCCAAATGAAACGATGCCGGGTCCGCCAAACACAGTTCCCGGTAGTACGCTTCTTTTTGCCGGCCAATTTCGTCTGCCTCTTCGGGCGAATATTTCCCGGGTTTTAAATAGTCCAAAATCAACGCATTGGTTTTGCCCAGCACATGCTGGTGTAGTTCTTCCTCGCTGATTTTTCTGCCGCATAGTTTTTCTGCAAACACGCGCCACGCTTCATGGTGTTTTTCCGTATCCCAAAACAGCGTGCCATTAAAATCAAAAATCACCGGTTGCATTCTTAGTCCCCTTTCTGCCTGTACACTTCTGTTACAGCACTTCATACAGGGAGGATGCGGCGTCTTTTCCCACGTGGTCCTCCACTGCCAGCACCCGCACCCGCAGCGTTTTTTCTCCCAGCCGGAGTTCCACTTCGTCTCCCACTTTTACTTTGTCTCCCGCTTTCGCCACGCTGCCATTGATGGAAACGCGCCCGCCGCTGCACGCTTCGTTGGCAACCGTGCGCCGTTTAATCAGCCGGGATACCTTCAAAAACTTGTCAATCCTCATGATTTGCCTCCTATGTTTCTTCCAAAAAAAACAAGGGTTAGTTTCTTTCACAAAAAACTACCCTTGCCAGTTTTCCCAAATTCCGTACCAATTATTTACCTGCAACTGCGTCTTTCAGCGCTTTGCTTACTTTGAACGCCGGAACATTTGCAGCCGGAATGGTAATCCGTTTGGATGGATCCTGCGGATTGATGCCCTGTCTTTCAGCGCGGTGTTTGGTTTCAAATGTACCAAAACCAACCAAAGACACTTTATCCCCAGCAACTAAAGCTTCCTGTACGCTTTCCATAAAAGCGTTCAATACTTTTTCTGCGTCCTTTTTGGTCACTTCTGCTTTTTCCGCCATGTTGGCAACCAGATCTGCCTTGTTCATCTACTTCATCCTCCTCATTTGTTTAGAATACTTAAATACTGGATATATCATAACCTATTTCCTTTGATTTTTCAATATCTTTCGCAGAAAATCAGCGTTTTTCATGGTTTCCCCGGCAATATTTAGGAAAATTGCATAAAACTACACAAAGATTAAAGCCCGTTTGCCTTCGCTTCCTCCCATATTTCGTCCATTTCCGCCATTGTCATGTCCGCCAGGTCGCGCCCCTTTTTTTCCGCCTGCTCCTCCATAAAGCAAAACCGGCGGATAAATTTTGCGGTGCTGTCGCGCAGGGCCACTTCCGGCGGTACACTGCCCAGCCGCCCCACATTGACTGCCGCAAACAAGACGTCGCCAAATTCCAGGGACACTTTCTCCGGCTGTCCGCCCTCCAGCGCCTCCTCCAGCTCGTCCACTTCTTCGCGCAGCTTTTGCAGCGCTTCTTTGGCACTAGAAAAATCAAAATCCACTTTAGCCGCGCGCTTTTGCACTTTTTCCGCATAGAGCAGCGCGGGCAGCGATGCGGACACATCCTGCATGAGCTGGGAGGTTTTGGTCTGTCCACGCTCCTGTTTTTTGATTTCGTCCCAGTTTTTCAGCACTTGTTCCGCCGTATCTGCCTGCACCTCACCAAACACATGCGGATGCCGGCGCACCATTTTTTCGCACACCTGGCGCAGCACATCATCCATGCCAAAAGTTCCCTGCTCCGTTCCAATCTGCGCCATCATCACCACTTGCAGCAGTAGGTCGCCCAGTTCCTCCGCCAAATGCTGTCCGCCTTCCTTTGCTGCGTCCGACACTTCATAGGCTTCCTCCACCACATAGGGCCGCAGCGACTCTATTGTCTGTTCCCGGTCCCAGGGGCAACCGCCTTCGCCGCGCAGCCGCGCCACAATGTCCATCAAATCTTCCAGCCGGTATGCCATATATTCTCACTCATCCTTTCAACAGTTTCATCTTTTGCAGCAGTGCCGCAATTGTTTCTCCCTTGGGCAGCACCAAAATATCTTCTTTGCAAATCGCGCCCGTGGCCAGCAATAGCATGCCATATACCACCGCGCCCACGCCAATGCCCGCAACCAGTTTCACACCCACGATAATGCGTCCATCGCCCGGCAGCAGCGCGTCGCCCAGTGCATATACACCCCATGCGGCCACGCCCATAACTGCCACTGCGATTAGCGATTTTAGCAGGCCCCGGAAGGGGTTTGCCTTGGTAATTTTCATGACATAAAACAAATTGAGCGACATGTAGACAAAATAGCAGCTTGTGGTTCCCACTGCTGCGCCGTTGATGTTAATGGATGGAATCCCCACCAAAATCCAGTTGACCACAACCTTCACAATACCCGCAAACAAGATATTCACCACGGGGATCCAGACATTGCCCGTTGCCTGCAATAGCGAGTTGCACACCAGCACCAGCGACACAAACAAAATCGCAGGGCACAATAGCCGCAGCATGAGCGCCGCGTCCGCTGTTCCAAACAACAGCTGTAAAATAGGCGGCGCCAGCGCCGCCATACCCACTGCACAGGGCAGCGCAAACATGGTGGTCATCTTCAGCGCTTGCTGCGCTGTGTCCCGCACCTCACGCTTGTTGCCCAGCGTAAAAGCACGCGCCACCGCCGGCACCAGCGCCAGGCACAGCGACGTAACCAGTGTGGGCGGCATGTTATACATGGTAACCGCTTTTCCGGTATAACGCCCAAACAACTCCACGGGCGTCTCCTGCAAATACTCTTTGATAGAATCTAACCGGATTCCCACCAAGGCCGTGTCCGTTAAGTTGGTTAAAGTGAACACAGACGCGCTGATGGTGATGGGAATGGCGATTTTAATCAGCTCCAACAAAATTTGCCTGCGGCTGCGCACGGGCTGCGTTTTGTCCATCCCCGTATAGATGGTTTTCTTGTGCCGGAAATACAGGCATGCGAGCACCACGAAGCCCGCCAAGGTACCAAAGGTTACCCCGGTCATCGCACCGGTTGCCG
>CALLNG010000118.1 GCA_938005345.1 uncultured Clostridia bacterium | reverse complement strand
AAGGTTTTTTCCTGAATCGCTTTGGTGATTAGTGTTAATTCTTGATATACGACTCTCCCAGCACCGATATTGGTATGACCTACTTCAGAATTTCCCATTTGCCCGTCCGGCAGGCCTACACTCATACCGCTGGCATCCAGTGTCGTATGGGGATAGTCCTTCAAATAATGGTCTAAATTGGGCGTGTTTGCCAATGCAATCGCATTTCTGTTATCTGCCGGCGCAATGCCAAACCCATCCAAAATCATTAACAGTAATGGTTTTTTTGCCATATTTCTCGCCTTTCTAACCCATTGTTTTCCAGTTTCTATTTTGGGATTCTCACATTTTATCCAGCGAACCCAATAATGGTAGAGAAATCTTCTGCTTTTAAGCTAGCGCCGCCAATTAAGCCGCCGTCAATATCACTTTGCGCCAGAAGTCCCTGCGCATTTTTCGCATTCATGCTTCCGCCATATAAGATTCGCATTTCCTCTGCAACTTCCGTGCCGTACAATTCTTTTAACACGCCGCGGATAACGCCGCACACTTCATTTGCCTGTTCATCTGTCGCTGTTTTTCCCGTACCAATAGCCCAAATGGGTTCGTATGCAATCACAACACGTTTTACATCCTGCGGCGCAATATCCAGCAGCGCCAGTTTTACCTGCATCCGGATCCAATCAAAGGCAATTCCAGTTTCCCGCTGCTCCAGAGATTCTCCAACACAAACGATTGGAACAATATTCTCCCCTAACGCTTTTTTGGTTTTAAGATTCACCGTTTGATCGGATTCCGCAAAATACTCCCGGCGCTCTGAATGTCCAATCACCACATGGGTTACACCCAAATCTTTCAGCATTACTGCACTTACTTCACCAGTATACGCGCCTTTGTCTTCAAAATGCATATTCTGCGCTGCCACCTGCACGCTGCTTCCCTTTGCCGCGTCCAGCGCTGCCGGCAAGCATACAAATGGTGTACACACAACAACGTCACATGTTGCGTTATCCGCCGCTGCTTTAATTCCTTGAATTAACGCTACGCCCTCTGCCGGTGTATTATTCATTTTCCAGTTACCCGCAATCATTTTTTTGCGCATTGTCTCATTCCTCCAGCCCGTTCTCAATCTTTGTCCTGCAAGCATGCGATTCCCGGCAGTTCCAAACCTTCCAGGAATTCCAGACTCGCCCCGCCGCCAGTAGAAATGTGAGACATTTTATCTGCATATCCCAGTTGCTCTACTGCCGCCGCAGAGTCGCCTCCGCCAATAATCGTAATAGCATCCGCTTCTGCTACCATTTTGGCAACGGCCTCTGTTCCTTTTGCAAAATTCGGCATTTCAAATGCACCCATTGGTCCGTTCCATACAATGGTTTTTGCTTCTTTAATTACTTTCCCAAATTCTTCAATGGCTTTTGGTCCAATGTCCAGACCCTGCCATCCATCCGGTATATGCATACCGTCTTCATATTTAATATTAGCATTATTGTCAAACGCATCTGCAATCACATTTTCAGAAGGCAGTAACAATTTCACGCCCTTTTCTTCCGCTTTTTGCATCATCTCTTTTGCATAATCAATCCGCTCTTCATCCAGCAGGGAATCCCCAATGGAACCGCCTTTTGCTTTCAGGAACGTATAGGCCATACCACCGCCGATAATCAGCGCGTCTACTTTGTCCATCAATGCATTAATAACACCGATTTTATCTTTTACCTTTGCACCGCCCAAAATTGCCAAAAACGGCCGTTTTGGATTGGACACGGCATTGCCCAAAAAGTCAATTTCTTTTTTAATCAGGAATCCAGAAACCGCCGGCAGATAATCTGCTACACCCGCAGTAGATGCATGTGCCCGGTGCGCGGTTCCAAAAGCATCATTGACAAAAATATCTCCAAAAGACGCCAATTCTTTCGCAAACGCCGGGTCATTTTCTTCCTCTTCTTTATGGAAACGAACGTTTTCCAACAGCATGACATCGCCATTTTTCAATGCAGCCGCTTTCGCTTTCGCATCTTCCCCAATAACATCTTTTGCCATTACAACTTCCTTGCCAAGCAATTCGGAAAGTCTCTTGGCCACCGGCGCCAAACTGTACTTCATATTAAACTCGCCCTTCGGCCGTCCCAAATGAGAGCAAAGCACAATTTTTGCACCCTTATCAATCAAATATTGGATGGTCGGCAGTGCGCCTTGAATACGGTTTTCATCTGTAATATTCCCTTCGGCGTCTAGCGGCACATTGAAATCACAGCGTACCAAAACGCGTTTTGACGAAACGTCAATGTCTTCTACTGTTTTTTTGTTTAGCATGTCCAGCACCTCTATCTTTGTAGTTTTCTAAAAGTATCCTGTTTTTCCAAATACTATTGTATCTCAATTTGTCCACTTTTTCAAGCCGCTATCACGCTTTTTTTTCGATTTAGGCGTTTTGACAGGTTTTTGACAAAGTTTGCGGTTTTTTACTGGCAGTATTCGCCAAAAATCTGCCGTGCAATATCCACTGCCTCCCGCGCATCTTTTGCATAAAAATCTGCGCCAATCTGGGCCGCATAATCTGCGGTAAGCACTGCGCCGCCCACAAAGACTTTAGCCTCCGGGCAATTTTGGTGCACTGCCTGAATGGTTTCTTCCATACTTTTCACTGTGGTGGTCATCAACGCGCTGAGTCCTACTAATTTCACTTGCTGTCTTTGTGCAGTTTCCACAACAGTTTCCGCCGGAACATCCCGTCCTAAATCAATGATACGGTACCCATAGTTTTCCAAAATAACCTTCACAATATTCTTCCCAATATCGTGAATATCTCCTTTGACTGTAGCAAGCACAATGGTTCCCTTTTCCATATCAGTCTTTTCCGTAGCCAAGCGCGCTTTCAATACTTCAAACGCTTGCTGAACCGTTTCTGCGGACTGAATCAACTGCGGAAGAAAAATTTCATTCTTTTCGTAGCGTTCTCCCACAATATCCAGTGCTGGAATCAATTCTTCATTGACGATGTCCAATTCCGCCTTTTTTCCCAAAAGTTTTTGCGTGGCCGCAGCGGCCTCTTCTCGCAGTCCTTTGATGACAATTTCTTGCAGACTCCGTTCTCCCTGCACCGCCGCCGCACTGTCCTGCGGTTTGGTGTCCGCATAGCGTTCAATAAACTGCTCTGCATTTCTGTCAATATTTTTCAGCACCCGGCAGGCAGACACCACCTGCATCATGCCCTCCATATTGGGGTTTATAATGGGCAAATCTAGCCCATTTGCCAGTGCCATCACCAAAAATGTTTCATTAATGATATCACGCCGCGGCAGGCCAAAGGAAATATTGGAAAGCCCGCTGACAGTAGCCAGTCCCAGTTCATTTTTACAATAGGAAATGGTTTCTAGTGTCTCGAGCGCAGCGCGTTTGTTGGCGCCGACCGTTGCTACCA
>CALLNG010000117.1 GCA_938005345.1 uncultured Clostridia bacterium | reverse complement strand
ACTGCCGGCAAGCAATTTGCCAACCCACATCCAAGTCCTTTTGGCAATCCCGCTGTCCCCGGAAAACGGGTATCAGTTCCGCAATTTACAAAATCACTCACCATAGGTTCCGGCTCCGGTTGTTGCTCTGCTTGCCGCACCAGTTCTCCTGTATCAAACTGTCCGCGCAATGTCTCCAACATCTCTTCATCCGCCAGCAGTCCCAAAAGTGGACGGAACGAAGGATGAAATGTTTCATCCTTCATCCAAGGTGCCCAATCCTCCTGCTGACACCGCAGGCTTTGTACATACTCTTGTTCCCGTGCCTTATGCTGCAAAAGCAAAAACTGAAAACTGCCGTTACCCATCCCACCGTTGCTTTTGATACATATACGCACTTGTTCTATCCTGTTTGCTCGTTGTAATGGTAATGCAAACTCCTGTTTTTTTCCATTTTCCGGCGCTGCAAATTCCCTCCGCCGCATTCCAACATCTGTCTCCGCTTCAAGACAGAGCGTTGTACCTGGCGGCAGAAGCGCAGACAGCACCAATGTATCATATGCTGCACAATTGGCTGCAAAATGTTTATTCATATCTAATACGGGGGTGTCCGGGCGGGCATTTGCCCACCCGAACACAACGCCGCTCCAACTATCCGACAGATAAGCGCCTGTTCCGTTATCCGGCTCTATTCGCCGAATACGCTTTTTTTCATAATGGTTCTCCGGCAGATTTTCCCACCATGGTTCTAATTCCGTCAGTGGAATGGCGTCCTGTACCCGCCATCCGCGGAGCGGGTCTAAATTTCTATCCCAAAACGGCTCTAACACAGCTTCTGCACTGTTAATCGTTACTGGTTTCATAAAACTCTTCCTTTATTGTTCAATATTGATATTGGAGAACTGCGCCGTATTGTATTCATTTGCTACGCCGCTTTGCAATCCGATACCTGCATAGACCGTATCGCCCATTTCACAAGTTACTTCCCCAATCTTTGCCCATTGTCCGTTTGTATCCTTATAGTATCCAGTAAATGTATTTCCATCTTTTTCCAGCTTTACTTCCACTGGTTGTGCCGGTGTACCACCTTTCTGGTAGCCAGTTCCAACAAATTCCTTTGTCCGGTATGTCATAATGACATCGCCGTTGAGCCGGTAGCGGACAAATACATTGTCACTTCCTGCCTCATTGCCTGCGCGAATCATGACGCCACCGGCAGCATGAATGGCTTTTGCACCAGTCATGGTATAGGACTGCGGAGACGTTACTTCATGCACTGTTGCACTTACCGTCAACTTTTGACTGCCGCTCACTGGTTTCGCCAGTACAGTACAAGCATCTTCTGCATTCCATGCATCGTTTCCACTAGTTGACATGTAAATTCTGCCGTCTTCTTCGTAAGCGTACCCCGCTGTGGCATTGCCGCCCGTCGGCGAGAAATTAAACAGTTCAAATCCTTCCGGCATGCTGAGATTCTGCGGCAATACCGCTACATTTACATTGGTGCTCACAACTATTCCATCTTTTTCCACCTTTATAGTAAAACCGCCCATTCCTGCTTTTTTACAAACTGGCGCTCCATTTTCAATTGCAATGACACCACTGCTGTCGCCTTCCAGTGTCACGGCCGCGCCTTCTTTGTCCATTTCGTTTCCTTTGGTATCAATGAGTTGGTACTGGTAACCAATGATTTCTCCTTCATTATAAACAGCCTTGGACACTTGAATATTCACGTTTTTCAGCAACGTTGGTTTTACTTCAACAGTGATACTGCCAGAAAGGCCGGGATACTCTGGGCTGGTTGCGGTTAACGTCACACTACCGCTGGCACCAAATGTCACAACGTTTCCATCAATTTGCGTCTGTGGCTGGTCTGCGGTCAGAGTGAAGGAATCCACCCACTGTTTCTTTCCCATTGAGGTGGTTACCGTCACGTGCGGCTGCGCCTCATCACCCGCTTCCACAAGATTGCCAATACCTAAGATATCCAGTGAAAGGATTTGGTCGTCTGCTACGATAATTTCCATCGTGGTCGTAACGGATTTCCCGTTTAACTGCACCGTTGTGGTAACGTTGCATTTTCCTCTGCCGATTGCCTTCACCACACCTGCTGCATCCACAGTTGCTATTGACGAATTGTCACTGTGATAGGAAACCGCAGCATTTTGTGCGAGATAACCGTTTTCCGTCCGCACATCTGTTTTCAGGTTTACCTGTTCGCCAATATCCAGCGTAGTCCACGCTTTTTTGAAATAATCTCCTTCACGGTATGTAAATGCTTGCTTAGGAAGGTCAGCCGGATCGGCAAATACAAAATCAGCCGGAAGCCCAATGTCACTTTGGTTGATATCTGTAAATCCTTGCAAGTAAGACGGCGATTCATACTTCAGCCGGTAATCGTTTGTTTCTTTGGAAACAAAACAGGGGTCAGCAATAATGGAATTTACATCAGAGGGTACATCGCGCTGCTGCCATTGTGCCAATGTCTGAACCGGCGCTTTCCCACCTATCAAATATTGTCCGCTTGCACTGTAAAATGTATTATAATCCATACCACCGTAGGTATCATTGTTCCAGCCGCCAAAATAATAGATGGTATCTTGGAAACCTGAGAAAATATTTTGCTTCACGCTGACTCTCTGGCTTCTTCTATCTGTCGCATTCATATCATTGATGGATATGACACCGGTTGTATAATTCGCATCGGCAAAAATATTGCCACGCACCACCGTATCGCGCGAACCGTTGTTGTGAAATGCTGCGCGCATAGGTCCGCCCGCTTCCAGCTGGTTATCATATGACAAATTGGATTCCAAATAGCTGCCGTTTGAATTTTCATCAAAATAATACGGGAACCAGAAGGAATCGTCCGCACGCTCGGTTATCAGCGGCAAAATATTATCATGCACCGCATTCTTCCGCATGACGTTGCCATGGTCAATCCCCCACGCGCCCAGAGCATTAGTGTCCTGCGAGTCTTGAATGCAGCGGGAAGCATCATTATAGGCAAAGGTGTTATACTCACTTGTCTTAAAATCGCGCACATTTTCTTCCGTTACTTGTATACCCTCTATAGTGGTCCCCGTCAAATTTTGGTCAGGCTGTCCCAAAAGGTGCATGGCGTTACGGGGGGAATCATTGATTTTATTAAAGGCCCCATAACAAAATGCGGTATTGGTAAACCGTACGCCTGCTGCGTTGCCATTCATTTCCCCGATGTGATGTATATGGCATCCTGTTACCGAATTTCCATAGTTTGTAATAGCGCTTGTACTTCCCGGACCTTCTATAAATACACCGTAAAATCCAGTCTGATAAATTAAACTGTTGTTTACGCTACAATTTCGGACATTGCCCTTCATATATACTCCGACATTACCACTCCCATATATTTGGCAACGTTCTATCTGAATATTTTGTGCGTTT
>CALLNG010000116.1 GCA_938005345.1 uncultured Clostridia bacterium | reverse complement strand
ATTGTTAGGATATGGTAAAATAAGCAGTTTCGTTTTAGACGTGATTTTTTCTTCCAGAGCTTGTGCCTTCAGCTTAAATTGATCCTCCGCCTTAGTCACAATCGGCACAGGGACACCTCCTGCCAGTTTTGTACAAGGCTCATAACAGACAAAGCACGGTTCTGGAATCAACACTTCATCTCCAGGATTAATAAGCGCACGAATTGCCAAGTCAATGGCTTCACTTCCCCCTACCGTTACCAATATCTCATTTTCCGGATGATACACAAGTCCATTTTTGCGCTTTAGATAAGCACAAATTTCTTCGCGTAGCTCCATAAGCCCCCAATTGGAAGTATAATAGGTTTGCCCTTGTTTTAGAGAGTATATCCCTTCCTCACGAATATGCCACGGTGTCACAAAATCAGGTTCTCCTACGCCAAGCGAAACTGCACCATCCATCTCATTGACAATGTCAAAAAATTTCCGAATGCCAGACGGCGGTATTTCCTTTACTTTTTCCGCTAATTGTTCTGCAATGTTCATAATGAAATCACCTGCCTAGTATCCTTTTCTTCCCGTTGAAATTCAACTGAATGGTCCTTATATGTTTTCAACACAAAATGCGTACCCGTCGATATCACCTCGTCAATCGGCGCCAAGACTTCTGCAACAAATAGTGCAACCTCTTTCATGGTCTTTCCTTCTACAATAACCCCTAAATCAAAACCACCCGACATGAGATATACGCTAGTTACCTGCGGATACTTATAAATCTTTTCTGCTACCGCATCAAATCCTTTTCCACGCTGTGGTGTCACTTTTAATTCAATAATGGCTTTTACCTTCGTCTCCGTTGTTCTCTCCCAATTGATCAACGGTTTATATCCAACTAAAATCCCTTCTTTTTCCATCTTTTCTATTGTTTTTTTTACGGTATCTACATTAGAATCTAACATCACAGCTATTTGCTCTACCGGAATACGACAATCATTTTCCAAAATATGTAATATTTTCTTTTCCATTTTGTTTGCTCCTTTCCTCTATTCCCTGATGATTTTGTTCCAATTCCTGCCCGGATTCAAAGACCTTAGATAGTTCTACTACTTCTCTTCTGGCCTGATCGATTGTTTGCACAAATTTAGAAGTCGCTAGCCGCACTTGATTTTCCATATTATCCAACATTGTCCGGCTGCCATCAATTTTATTTTTTAGCTGTGTCATTTTATCCATGCCAGCCTGATAGGCAGTTACTATTTTTTCCTGCATCTGCGCTTCATATTGTGTCATCTTATCTTTTGCATTTTGTATTATTTCATCTGCTTGTTGCTGTGCTACAATTAGGGCCGCGGGAATTTTGTCCCGCTCCTCCTCCAGTGTTTGGACACGCGATTGCAGCCGTTGATTCTCCCCCATAATTCTATCAATTTCTGCCGCAGCCTCCTCCTGTAGTTCTTGTTGGGACAACAACTCGGCATTCTCTTGCTGTAGCCGGCCAGTTTCTTCCTGCAGATCTGTTATCTGTTTCTGAAGCCTCTCCATTTCAGCAGAATAGTCCTGCTTTGCCTGCGCTGTTTCCGACTGATACGTTGCTATTTCACTTTTTGCTTTCACAAGTTCATGTTCTAACTTTTTTACCTGTTCTTCCTGTTTGGACAGCTTTTGTTCTGCCTCCATTGCCAGTTCTTCAATATAGTGATGTACATCTTCTTTATTATAACCATTCATGGCAGTTCTAAATTTTTTCTCAGCCATGTTTCATCCCTCCAGCTTTTATTGCATGGTGTTAAACAAATACTATTTATAATATTATAATAGTTTCCTGTAATTGTCAAGCACAACAATCAGTTTCGCTGTGCAAAAAAAGTCAGATCCCGCAATAAAAAAGGTCTAGCCAATCCTCATTTTTTGTGATATAATGGAATTGGTTTATTGTGGAATCTATTCATTTTGCATCTCATATTAATTGGAGGTCTTTTTACCATATGGCTACTCAAACGAAAAAAAAGACAACTACAAAACGCAAAACGCAGGCAAAACGTAGTCAAAAGAAACCGGCAGATAGTTTTCCGTTTCGCAACGAAATTATTGCTATTATTTGCTTTGCTTTTATGCTGTTCGTTATCGTCAGCGTTTGGTTTTCTTCCGGCGGTGCAATCGGTAATGGGCTGAGCAACCTGCTGCGCGGACTATTTGGCGATGTTGCCTTTGTTATTCCGCTCATTTTAATTGCGGCAATATTCGTCCTTATAACAAAGAAAAAACATACTCCCCTTAAATTGTGGGTATTGGGCCTACTACCAATTGAACTATCTATTTTGAAGCATTATATGTACCGGTTTTCTAACCCAGTAATGCCGGGTGGCTTAGAAGCGCTGATGAGCAACGGTATGAACGGAATCGGTGGAGGTGTAGTGGGTGGAATGATTGCGGATCCGCTTATCTCGTTGCTGGGTGTGGCAGGTTCGTTTATTTTATTTTTTATGCTACTATTAATTATGATTGTCCTGTTATTTGAAGTTTCCATTTTGGCGATGATCGGAAAAGCCTTACGCAATTCATCCCAATTTGCCAAAGAATTTTCTACATCTGTACGGGAATTTGACGAACAGTCCCTTCCTAATGTTGCACATAACACGCATAAAAAGAATGTTTCTATTCCAACACCGAATTTTGACGATCTTCCCTCCAAAGCGGACCGTTACAAAAAACGGCGAAAAAAAGAGGAACTACAGCAAATGGAAATGGAAGAAACGGCGGAGGCTGAATCCCATATAGCGCCACAAACTGCTTATGACCCCATTGAAGAGGATTATGCCACGGTACGACCGATTGATGATGACGACCAGGAATATGATTGGTTTGCTGCCTCGTCCCAAAATGCCGAAGAGCCGCTTGAGGATTCGGAACCGGATTCCTTCGATGCCGCAATGCCGGCTTCCTTGTTTGAATCAAATCAGTTCTCCTCTGTGCCCCATCACGAGGCGGAAATGGAAACCAGAGAAGTATCTTTTGTTTCGGACGATACAGAACAGCCGCCATGGGAGGAAGAGGTGCCCTCGAACGAAGATACTGCTCAAGCGCCGGATGGTATGAAAATTAATGAGGAAACCGGGGAAGTGGAGTTTGTACAAATTAATACCCAAAATTTAGAGAAAAAAGAATATATTTATCCCGACCCCTCTCTCCTGCACGCTTCCCCACCTCCGGTTAATACAGGAAAAATGGCAGAACTTAAGGCAGGTGCGGAAAAATTAATTGCAATACTAAACAGTTTTCATATTGATGCAAAAATTATCAATGCTACCCGTGGTTCCAGCATCACGCGTTATGAAATTTTGCCTGCACCTGGTATTAAGGTCAGCAAAATTACCGCTCTTGACCAAGATATCGCACTGCGTCTTCCCGCAAACAATGTCCGCATGGAAGTGCTGGCAGGCAGCATTGCCGTAGAAATTTCCAATGATAAGGCTTCTGTAGTAAGTCTGCGCGAAATTGTGGAGTCCAAAGAATTTTCTGACGCAACATCTAAACTTTCTGTGGCACTGGGACGCGATATTGAAGGTCGGCCCGTTGTGATTGATCTTGCCAAAACCCCGCACCTATTAATCGCCGGCGCCACGGGCTCCGGAAAAAGCGTCTGTATCAATACGATTATCAACAGTGTGATTTTTAAAGCGTCCCCCGATGAAGTAAAATTGGTCATGGTGGATCCAAAGGTGGTTGAACTTAGTATCTATAATGGGATTCCACATCTATTGATCCCCATTGTTACCGACCCGCGTAAAGCAGCAGGCGCACTGTGTTGGGCTGTGCAAGAAATGGAGGACCGTTATGCCAAATTTGCAGAAAACCAGGTGCGCAACCTTTCTGGATATAATCAGAAAATGAAGACTCAAGGACTCGCAACACTGCCACAAATTGTCGTCATTATTGATGAGCTCGCAGATTTGATGATGGTGGCGCCCGGTGAAGTACAGGACTATATTTGCCGTTTGGCACAAAAAGCTCGAGCTGCCGGAATGCATTTGGTGTTAGCCACGCAGCGGCCTTCTGTAGATGTTATCACAGGACTCATTAAAGCGAATATTCCTTCCCGTATTGCTTTTGCTGTGTCCAGCCAAATTGATTCCAGAACTATTCTAGATACTGGTGGTGCGGAAAAACTGATGGGTAAAGGGGATATGCTATTAATGATGGCAGGCAGCAACAAACTACGCCGCGTACAGGGTGCGTTTGTATCAGATTTAGATGTAGAAAATGTAACATCCTTTTTGAAAGGACAGTTTGACGCAGAATATAATGATGCTGTGCTAGCCACCATCGAAAACGGTGTAGGAGAAACAAAGGAAAAAGAGGATACGGATGGGGCAGAGGAAGACCCATTGTTAGAAGAAGCCGCAAATATTGCTTTTGAATTGGGACAAGTATCCACTTCCCTCTTGCAACGGCGGCTTAGAATTGGCTATGCACGGGCAGGGCGGCTGATTGATTTATTAGAGGCAAAACAAATTATTTCTCCATATGACGGCAGCAACAAACCGCGTCAATTAATTGGTACGCGTGATAATTTATAAGGAGCGCAGCTCATGAATACTCAATTTCTTCCGGTGAACCGTTATGATATGCAGGCCCGTGGATGGGACAGTGCAGACTTTTTATTTGTGACAGGTGATGCCTATGTGGATCACCCTTCTTTCGCTGCTGCAGTATTGTCGCGCGTTTTAGAAGCAGAGGGATTTAAAGTTGCGGTTGCAGCGCAGCCACAGGGACCAGATGACCTTCTTGCATTTGGTGTGCCTCGCCTCGGTGTTTTGATATCTGCCGGAAATGTAGATTCCATGGTAGCACATTATACCGCTGCAAAGAAAAAAAGGCGCGATGATGCCTATTCTCCTGGGGGAAAAGCAGGTTGCCGCCCTGACCGGGCGACAATTTGTTACTGCCAGTACGCAAGACAAGCATTTGGCAATATTCCCATTATGATTGGGGGTATTGAAGCCAGCCTGCGCCGATTTGCACATTATGATTATTGGGATAACCGTGTACGCCGCTCACTATTGCTGGACAGCGGCGCGGATCTTTTGCTCTATGGCATGGGAGAACGCATTATTGCTGAAGTTGCACATGCTTTAAATGATGGGCTGGACGTTCGCCAGCTCACCTATTTAGATGGCATCTGTTACACAACAAAAGATGTATCCTATATCACAGATGCTATTTTTTGCCCGTCCTTTCAACAGGTACGCGATAACAAAAGGGCCTATGCAGAATCAGTATCTTTGCAATACCAACACCATGATTACATCAAAGGCAAGACCTTGATTCAAGAACACCAGGGTATATACCTTGTTCAAAATAAGCCTGCTGCGCCGCTTAGCCGCCAGGAACTCGACCATGTATACAGTCTTCCCTATACGCGTAATTACCACCCGATGTATGAAAAATTGGGCGGAGTCCCTGCCATAGCGGAAGTAAAATTTAGTATCGTCAGTTCCCGTGGTTGTTTTGGCGGCTGCAATTTTTGTGCATTAGCCTTTCATCAAGGACGCACTGTACAAAGCCGAAGCCACGATTCCATTTTACGGGAAGCGCAGCTTATAACAACTATGCCTGATTTTAAGGGATATATTCATGATGTTGGCGGGCCGCCCGCTAATTTCCGTGCCCCTTCCTGCCAAAAACAATTGACACAAGGTATATGCACCAACCGTCAATGTTTGTTTCCAACTGTATGTAAAAATTGCGAAGTATCTCATAGCGACTATGTTTCTCTTTTACGCAAACTTCGCAGTCTTCCTGGTATCAAAAAAGTGTTTATCCGTTCCGGCATCCGCTATGACTATATGCTCTGTGACAAACGGGACACCTTCTTTCGGGAGCTGGTACAGTACCATGTGTCCGGCCAGTTGAAGGTGGCGCCGGAGCACTGCATCAATTCGGTGCTGGACTATATGGGCAAGCCCCATATCGAGGTCTATGAGCGGTTCCAGCAGAAGTACAATGCGCTGAACAAAAACGCTGGGAAAAAGCAGTTTTTGGTACCTTATTTGATGTCCTCCCACCCGGGCAGCACCTTGCAGGATGCGGTGGCGCTGGCGGAGTACCTGAACGCCAGCCACCGGCTGCCGGAGCAGGTGCAGGACTTCTATCCGGTGCCCGGCTGCCTGTCCACCTGTATGTACCACACGGGCATCGACCCGCGCACCATGAAACCGGTGTATGTAGCCACCGATCCCCACGAGAAAGCCCTCCAGCGAGCCTTGCTTCAGTGGAAGGTGCCGGAAAACTGGAAGCTGGTGCGGGAAGCGCTGCAAAAGGCAGGGCGAGAGGATCTGATCGGGTTTGACGCCCGGTGCTTGATCCGGCCGTATCCGCCGAGGGCGAAAAAGGTCGGGGAAAAGGGCGGCGAGAAGCGTCCGAAAGGGAAGCCCGAAGTTGGAAAAGGCAAGAAATCCACAGGGCGTGTGGAGAAAAAGGCTGGCGGGAAGAAGCGAAAAGGTTGAAAAAAGAACCACGCGACATCTGGATAGGACGTTGCGTGGTTCCTCTTTGAAATGGGTTACTTTTTCCCCTCCGACGACTTCCCCTGGCTCAAGAAGTGATCGCACCACTCGCACAGGGGACAGAGCTCACACTTGGCCGTCCGAGCAGTACACACCGCCCGTCCGTGGAGCACCAACCGGTGGCAGAAGTCGTTGGATTCCTCCGGCGGCAGCACTTCCCGCAGCTGCTTTTCCACCTTTATCGGGTCTTTTGTCCCGTCGGTCAGGCCCAGGCGGCCGGAGATGCGGATGCAGTGGGTGTCTGCTACCACGCAGCCTGGTTCGTGGAAGATGTCGCCCCGAATGAGGTTGGCGGTCTTGCGGCCGATGCCGGGGAGTTTTAACAGATCGTCCATGGCACGGGGAACTTTGCCTCCGAAGTCCCGCAGCAGCATTTGAGCGCAGCCCACCAAATCTCGGCTCTTGCCGTTGTAGAAGCCGCAGGAGTGGATGTATTCGGCCACCTCCTCCGGAGTGGCCTCTGCAAAGGCTTCCAGGGTGGGGAAGCGCTGGAACAGGGCGGGGGTGACCTTGTTCACTCGGGCATCGGTACACTGGGCGGACAGGCGGACGGAGAACAGCAGTTCATAATCTTTTTGGTATTGCAGGGAACAGATGCCATCCGGGTACAGTGCTTTCAGCCCGTTGACGATGGCGCGTGCCTCCTCTTTGGTCTTCATGGCGTGTTCCTCCTGTGATAAAGTCACCATTGATTGTAGCATAAAACAGGGGGCGGGGAAACCCGTGTTTCCGAATTTGAAATGGTTGACAAGTTTGGTGGGATGCACTATACTGAGAATAGAGCAAGGGCGCTACCGGCAAAACGGTTAGCCCCCCTGAAAAGTTACTTTATAAGAAATAACCGCTCAAGGTGAAGGCTGAGCGGTTACTTCTTTATGTTCCATGCAGCAATGAACAGGCCGGCAAGACCGATCAGAAGCATCGTATACACAAAAATGATAAAAAGCAGTGCAAGCAGCACGAGAAAAAGTCTGGGATGAACTCCCAGACTTTTTTGGTACATTGCATGAGAAAAAACGGAATATTCCACAATGCTCATCCCTTTTCCCACGTCATAAAATGTGGTAAAATAGACGCAAGTACGAAGGAAAGGAGGCGGCACAGATGCAGTACCGTCCGTTGGCCGATGAAATTCGGCCGCAGACCTTGGAGGACGTGGTGGGGCAGAGCCACATCCTGGGCAAGAACGGGGTTTTGCGCCGCATCATCGAGAGCGGTCAGGTGCCCAACATGGTCTTTTTCGGCCCGTCCGGCACCGGCAAGACCACAGTGGCCAACATCATCGCCAATCAGACACCGGCTCAACGCCACCACCGCCTCCATTGCGGACATTCGGGAGGTCATCGCTGATGTTGACACCTTGCTGGCGCCCAACGGGGTGCTGCTCTACCTGGATGAGATCCAGTATTTCAATAAAAAGCAGCAGCAGTCCCTGTTGGAGTTCATGGAGAACGGCAAGATCACCGTCATCGCTTCCACCACGGAGAACCCCTACTTCACCATTTTCAATGCCGTCCTCTCCCGCTCCACCGTCTTTGAGTTCAAACCGGTCACGCCCCAGGAGGTTCGACCGGCGGTAGACCGTGCCTTCCGGCTGTTGGAGGAGCGCAACGGCGTGACCATCCAGGCATCGGATGATGTGCGGGATTACCTGGCCACCGCCTGCGGCGGCGATGTGCGCAAGGCCATCAACGGGGCGGAGCTGCTCTGTGCCGCTGGCCAGCAGGTGGACGGCGTGGTGACGGTGACCTTGGAGGACGCCGAATTGGTGGGACAGAAGTCTGCCTTCCGCTATGATCGGGACGGAGACAACCACTATGACATCCTGTCCGCTTTGCAAAAGTCCATCCGAGGCAGTGACCCAGACGCAGGGCTGCACTATCTGGCACGGCTGCTGGAGGCGGGGGATTTGGTGTCTGCCTGCCGGCGGCTCATGGTCATTGCGTCCGAGGATGTGGGGTTGGCCTATCCTCAAGCGGTGTCCATTGTGAAATCCTGCATTGACGCGGCCAATATGTTGGGGCTGCCGGAGGCCCGTATCCCATTGGCGGAAGCAGTCATCTTGATGGCCACGGCGCCCAAATCCAACTCCGCCATTATGGGCATTGACGCCGCCCTCAGCGACATCCGCAAGGGAAACTATGGGGACATCCCCGCCTATCTCATGGACAGCCATTACACCGGTGCCAAAAAGCTGGGTCGTGGGCTGACCTACCAGTATCCCCACAGCTTCCCCAACCACTATGTTCCCCAGCAGTACCTGCCCGACCGGCTCAAGGACGCCGCCTATTATCAATACGGCGAGAACAAGACCGAACAAGCGGCCAAAGCCTATTGGGCACGCATCAAGGGGAAGGGATAAGTTCTTCCGGTGGGAGGATGTGGGTGACTCCGTGATAGTTCCAGTCCACCACCCGACCGGCGGTGGCGTGGTAGGCCAGAGGAGCAGGGGGCTGAGGCGCCACGGCGCCGATGATGGCCAGCTTGATCTTCTGCCGGTCGGGTAAGATGGATTTGATGTAGACCGACACGGAATCCCCAGTCTGAAAGCCTTCCAGCGGTTCT
>CALLNG010000115.1 GCA_938005345.1 uncultured Clostridia bacterium | reverse complement strand
CAAATTGAACCGTTTGCCCAGCTGCCCCACAATTACCACCGGAAACTCCAAGCCTTTGGATTTGTGAATGCTCATTAGCCGTACCACATTGCAGTTTTCCGACAGCGTTTTGCTCGCGCCAAAATCCGATTTTTGTTTCACCTGCTCCAAAAACCGTGTGAACTGGAACAGTCCACGGAATTTTGCCGATTCAAACTGCCGCGCATAGTCGAAAATCAGCCGCAAATTGCCGCGCCGCGCTTCGCCGCCCGGCAGCGCCAGCATCATGGCGTAAAACTGGGTTTCCTCCAGCAGGCGGCGCAAAAACGTGTCCGTAGGAAGCGCCGCAGCCATGCTGCGCCACCGCTCCAGCGACTGGCGCACCTTGTCGCATTTGCGCCGAAGGGATCCGTCCTCCACCTGCTCCATGGCGTGGTAAAACGTTCCTTTTGCCGCCGCGCGGATGCGCAGCAGTTCGTTTTCATCAAAGCCAAACAGCCCGCTGCGCAGCACTGCCAAAAGCGGAATATCCTGTAGTGGATTGTCCACCACCCGCAACAGCGACAGCAGCAGGCGCACCTCCTGTGTGTCAAAATACCCGCCGCCCGTATCGGCATAGTAAGGCACACCGCGCCGCTGCAATTCTTTTTCCCACAAGTGAATGCTGGCGGAAGGGGAGCGAAGCAGCACCGCTATGTCGCGGTATTCCAGCGGGCGGTACGCACCCTGGTCCGCGTCCCACACGCGGTAGCCCTCCTGCATGAGCTGCAACAGGCGGTTGACCGCCATGCGGATCTCCAGCTCCTGCGCACTTTCCGGCAGCTCATCGTCCTCTTGGGAAAACGCGCTCTTTTCCGCCTGGGCCAGCAGCAGCTCCGGCACGCCGCCACACGGCCCATCCGGGCAGGGTGGATAGGGGAAGCCCGCTTGCAGTCGGTGCTCCGCACCATATTGGACGTCGCCTAGCTGCTCGCTCATCAATTTTTCAAACACCGCGTTGATGTAGTCCAGAATCTCGCTGCGGCTGCGGAAATTTTGGTTCAGCACCACCTTGGTGCCCTCCGCTGCCGTTCCGGGCGCACCGAACGCAGTCTCTTTGTGCAGAAAGATTTGGGGATCCGCCTGGCGGAATTGGTAAATGCTCTGCTTGATATCGCCGACCATAAACAAATTGGTGGTCACGCCGTTTTCCCTCCGGGCAACGGCGGAAAACAGCTCCTCCTGCACGCCGTTGCAGTCCTGGTATTCGTCAATGAAAATCTCGGCATATTTTTCCCGCAGCCGCGCCGCAGCAGGAAGGTCCTCCCGACTAACCAATTCCAGCGCGAGGTGCTCAAAATCCGAAAAGGACAAAATCCCCTGCTCCTGTTTGGCTTTCAGGTAGGCCTGGTCGAACAGCAGCAGCGTTTCTTCCAGGCATTGCAGCTGGGGATAGACGCGGAGGCAGCCCTCTCGGATACGCTGGGGCGTGGCCTGTGCAATGGCGGCGCATAGACCGCTTTTTTTATCGTCATACGCCTTTTTCACCATGTCCCGCTCCGCCTTGATGGATGCGCAAAAACCGGGGTCCGCGTCCTTGGGCCGGGTCGCAAACCGGGGCAGCACCCCCTGGCTTGCCGCCTGTACCGCCTGCTCCCACGGGCCCGCCAGCGCGGCCTGCAGCGGCTGCATGGCCTGCACGTCCCGGCGGCACGCTGCGGCATAGGCCATCACGCCCGCGGCCTCCGCTTCCTCCGCCAGCGCGGAAAGCTGCTGCATCATGCCGTGCAGCCGCGCGCGGTATTGCTGTTTCATCTCCCGTATCCAGGGCAGGCTGTCCAAATCCTTTTCCTCCAGGCGGTACATGTCCACCGCCGCATGAAACCATTCCATGGGATGGGCAAAGCTTTGCACGGCTTGGTACATGTCCAGCAGCCGCTGCGCCAGCGTCTCCTCCCGTCCGCCGCCCAGCCAGCTGCACAGATGGGAAAATTCGGCGCCGCGCGCCGCGTACTGCTGCTCCATCACCTCGTCCAGCGTGGACAGCGCCAGCAAATCCAGTTCCGCATTGCCGCCGGGTTTCAGGTCGGGATCCAAATCCAGCAGGGCAGCATAGTTTTGCACGAGGGAAATGCAAAACGCGTCAATCGTGCAAATGGATGCCTTACCCAGCAGCGTCATTTGGCGGCGCAAATGTTTGTTTTCCGGCTCCTCCTCCAGCGCCTGCGCCAATTTACGTCCGATTTTGTCGCGCATTTGCGCGGCTGCCGCCTTGGTGAACGTGATGATGAGAAACGAGCCGATTTCCTCCCCCGCTTTGACACGCTGCGCCACGCGTTCACTGAGCACCGCGGTTTTGCCGCTGCCCGCCGCCGCGCTGACCAGCAAATCGTGCCCGGATAGGTCAATCGCCTGTTTCTGCGCTGTGGTCCACCTCATCCGCTCTCCCTCCTTTCACAATGGCTTCCCAGGTATCCGCCGCTTCCATGGGCTTCAAAATGCGCGCCGCGTCGCCGCAGGTGGTATCAAACCGGCAAATGTCGCGGTACTGGCACCAAGTGCAGGCACTTTCTTTTTTGTACCGCGCGGGCCGCACCTGTGCATCCCCCTGCAAAATCTCCCGCAGCGTCCGCTTCAGCGTCTTTTGCAAATTGCGGCGCAGCGCTTGCAGCTGCAGGGGGCTGGCTGCCGAGGAGCGCGCACTGGGCGTGCCGTCCTTTTTGATTTCCACTGGCACGATGTCGCTTTTCGCCCCCATACCGCGGTCCATGCTGCGCAGCACCTGCTCGTCCCACAGCACCAGGCCATTCATGCGAAACGCGCTGCGCACGCTGTCCGCCACTTCCTGTGCGCTGGCGTCGGGCGGGGCCTGCACAATGGGATCCCGCAGCCGGAAATACAGCATACCCGCAGGCTGTGCGCCCTCCTGCAAACACAGGCTGTCCAGGTACACGGCAAGCTGCAAATCCAACCCATAGTAAAACCGGGAGATGTCAAACGTCTTGTCATAGCTTTTGTAGTCGATGATACGGATATATTTGCCGCGCTCGTCTTCGTAAATATCAGCGCGGTCGATTTTGCCTGTCAAATGCACCTTTTTGCCGCCCAAATCCACTTCAATGGGCAGTTTTCCTTTGCCAAACACAATTTCATGGCCCAGCGGTACGAACTGCCCGGCCTGCAAATGGTAGCAAATCGCCAAAATGGAGGCGCGCGCCACCTCGCGCAGCCGTACCAGCGCCCATTTCATTTTTTGTGTCGGCTCCTCCACGCCCATCATCAGCGCGTCGATTTCTGCACGCAAAATGCGGTCCAGCTCTGCTTCCAACTGTACTTGATCTACATTTTGCCAGCTGTGGGCGGTGCCATCTACCCAGCGCGCCACCTGCTCAATGACGCTGTGGATAAAGCTGCCTCGGTCCACTGCTTCCAGTTTGGCCGTCTGCCGCGGTGCTGCGCCCAGCAAATAGCCCGCGTAGTGCGCAAACGGGCAACCCGCAAATTTCTCCATGCGCGATACGCTGAACCAATCGTCCTTGCCCATGTCATGCAACAGCGCCGCGTCCAAGCGCACCGTGCGGTTTTGGTACCGCGCCGCCGCGTCCAGCCGCGCCGATGCATCCTTCCACTCCGGCTGGCGATGGAACCACGCGTCCAAATCGCCGTACAGCGGATCCACCTCAATACCATCCACAACGCGCCGCCTTGCAAAACACAAATGTGCAAACGCGGCGTGCGGGTACTGGATCCCCTCCATACCGCCCGGCTCCCGCGCCGCTTCCAGCGACAGCTGCTGCAAACGGGGAAACGTCTGCCGCAGCCGGCCCACCACGCGGGAGGGATACAATGCCGTACCCGATGCATCCGCCACTGGCCAGCTCACAAACAGCTGTCCCACAGGCGCAGTCAGCGCATGGTACAGCAAAAAATCTTCCTCCATTGCCGCTGCCACCGTGTCGGGCGCGAGTTCTAGCCCCAGCCCGCCCAGCAAGGCGCGGTCCCGGTCGTCCAGCAGCCCTTCCGTCTGACTGGCCATGGGCAGCACATCGTCCGTGGCGCCGATTAAAAACAACGTATGTACCGCGTCCACCCGCGAACGCCCGATTTCCGCAATCTGCACCGCATCGGACAGCGGCGGAATGATCCCGATTTCATGCGCAGAAAACGCCGCCTGCAGCAGCTCCGTAAACTCTGCTGCCGAGGCCTGTTCTTCGCCCGCCGCCGCCACGATTTCATCCAGCGACGTACACACAATGTTCCAAATTTGCGTGAACTGCTCCGCCATGGCGGGATCCTCTTCGCGAAACCGCTCCACAAACTCGTTGGTTTTGCGGTCCAGGCCGATATCCAGCATGAATGCATATACCGCTTTGCACATGCCGCGCACGTTTTCCGCCGTTTTCAGCCCCTGCTGGAACTTCACCAGCGGCCCCGCCACCGCCTGGCGCAGCGATTCGATGTGCGCCAAAAATGCTCCTTCCTCCCAGCCGTCCCACAGTCCTTTGGGCAGATACGGCCAAGGGCGCTCCCGCGTCCAGCTGGACGCGCCGCGCACGCCTGTCGCCAGCACATAGTTTTCCAGCAAATCGATATCCGCCTGCGGTAGCTCCACAAAACCCGATTTCAGGTAGGCAAACACGCTGTCATAGCGCCAATCGTGCACAAAAATGTCCAACGCGGCCAAAATGAGCGCTGCGGCTGGCATGTCCTGTGCGCCAATTTTTTTGTCCAGAAAAAAAGGGATACCCGCCGCGCTCAGCACGCTCTCCAAAATGCCATCGTAACGCGACAGGGAACGCGCCGCGATGGTGATATCCTGCCAAGTGCGCCCTTCATCGCGTACCTGCCGCACAATTTCGCCCGCAATCCATTCCATCTCCCCATAGGGCTCTGCCGCGCTGACCAGCGCGACGCGTGCGGTTTCTTTGCCCCACGGGCGTACCGGGTGCTGCAACAGTGTGTTTTCCAGCGATTGCATCTCCTCAAACGCCGCAAACCGTCCGCTACGCCGGCATTCCCGCTTGTCCAGGTCCACGCCCGCCGCCGCACAGCGGCGCGCCAGCCGGTCCGCCGCCTTTTGCTGGGACACGAAAATATCCTCCGGCTCCTGCAAACTGCCGGACAGTGTCACCGTCACTTCACAGCACGCTGCCAGCGCCATCAAAATATCCAGTTCCTGCGGCGTAAACCCGCCGAACTCATCCACAAACACCGCCGCGCCCGCAAACAAATCCGGACGTGCCTGTAGCATACGCGCCAACCGCGTGGGCTCGTCCTCCGGGTTTTGGAACGCTCCCTGCACCATCACCTCAAACGCATCCAGCAGCCAGCCAATTTCCTGCACCTTGCGCCCCAGCATGTCCTCGCCTTCCAGCCGGGCGGACGCGTCCGCCAGCATATCCGCTGTGACGCCGTATCGCTTGAACTCAGAAAACAAATCCCCAATGCGCTCCAAAAAGCCAGGGTAACGCACGGCGGCGCGCAGCGCTTGCAACTCCGGCATCAGCCGCCGTGCCACACGGCGAATCAGCACTGCTTTGCCCGCACGTGTGAGCCGCTTTTCCGCCGTGCCGCCCACTTTCCCCAGCACGTAAAAGTACAGCCGCCGGAACGACACCACTTCCGCCGACAGCGGACTGACCGCGCCAATGCGCTGTGCTACGCGTTTCTCCGCCGCATAGGAATACTGCTCCGGCACGATGTAAAACACACCGCGCCCCGGCTGCTTTCGGCAGATACGTTCCATTTCCCGAAAACAAATCTCCGTTTTGCCGCTGTATTTTTTTCCAAACAACAGGTGCAGCGCCATCTTTCCCGATCTCCTTTCCATGCACCCCTTATGGGGCTGTTACTCTGCTTTCTCTGCCTTTTCCCGGTTAGCACACCTTCCAATAGAACGCGCTGTAGGGCGGCAGTTCGCTGCCCCCGCCAAAATCGTGCATTTCCCCGGAAATAAGATCCACGGCCCGGCCTGCGCGCGCGTCAAAATGTACCGTAACCGGTTGGCTGTCCATGTTGACTGCCGCCAGCACCCGTTCGCCGTCTGTTTCCCGCTCCAAAATGAGCTGCTTGCTTTGAATCAGCACATTACGGTAGGAGCCTTCGCACAGCGCCGGGCTGTTTTTATGCGCCTGCGCCAGCTTGGCAATCCACGCGGTAAGTCCGTTTTCCTCCGGCTGGGCAAAGCAGGGCCGCAGCGCCGCGTCACCTTGCGCTTTGTCGCCCAACGCGCCCCATTCGCTGCCATAGTACACGCAGGGAATACCGGGCATGGCAAAGAGCAGCGCATAAATCAGCGGCAGACAATTTTTGTCCTGCAAAATGCTTGCCACCCGCGTCACATCGTGGTTATCGACAAAATTCAGCAAATGCTTTCCTTTATATAGCGTCCAGGACTCCGGCCCGAACTGCCGCGCCAGGGAATGCGCAATTTCAAACATGTTGCTGGAATTAAACGAGGAATACAGCCCCTTGTAGCACTCATAGTTGGTGGCGCTGTGCAGCATGCCGTCCGCCAAAAACGGGTTGTAGTCCCCGAACATGAGCTCCCCGACTAGGAAAAAGTCCGGTTTTCGTTCCTGCGTGAAAGCCCGCAAACGGCGGATAAAGCCGTGATCCAGTGAATAAGCCACGTCCAGGCGCAGGCCGTCAATATCAAATTCCTCTATCCAAAACCGTACGCAGTCCAGCAAATGCTCCACCACGGCAGGATTTTTCAAATTCAGTTTCACCAGTTCATAGTGTCCTTCCCAACCCTCATACCACAAGCCATCGCCATAACCGTTATCGCCGCCAAAATCCACGAAAAACCAGTCGCGGTACGCGGAGTTTTCCCGGTTTTGCAGCACATCGGCAAACGCCCAAAATCCGCGGCCCACGTGATGAAACACTCCGTCCAGTACCACGCGGATACCCGCGCTGTGCAGCGCCTGGCACACCTGCTGGAAATCCTGGTTGACGCCCAGCCGGCAGTCCAGCTTGCGAAAATCGCGGGTGTCATACCCGTGGCGGTCCGATTCAAAAATGGGACACAGATACACCGCGTCCGCGCCTAGCCGCTTGATGTGCGGCACCCACTGTGCCACTTTTTGAATACGGTTTACCGTCACGCCATCGTTTTCCTCCGGCGCGCCGCAAAACCCTAACGGATATATTTGATAAAATACACTTTCATTTGCCCAGGCCATACAAAATGCCCTCCTTACGATTTTTGGTATTCTCTTTTAGCATGCCGCTTCTCCCTACAGGATATGCAGCAACACGCCGGGCGCTTCCTTGTTTTTGCCTGGAACGCCCCTGGTTTCATTGTATCACAGCTTGTCCCCCGCGTCAAGAAAGCGCCCATTTCACCAACCGCAAAAAACGTGATTTTTTTGTTTGGGATTCAGCAGGAAAAGAGATTGACTCCCGCCTGCCGCGGGTCTATAATAAAAAGTAGCAAACCACTTATGCCGGGAGACATATGCGCATTGAAAAGGGGATGTTGCGGTTGAAAGCCATCATAACCGATTTCGACCAAACGCTGCTGCATACGGACAAAACCCTATCTGCCTACGCCATTGGTATTTTGCAGCAGTGCCGCGAACGGGGCATGGCACTTATGGCTGCCACAGCAAGGCCGGAAAGAAGTATTTTAGCATACCTCGTGCAAATCGGCTTTGATGCGGTTGCAACCATGAACGGCGCCCGCATTTTGCTGCCCGACCGCGTATTGGAGAATGGTATCCCGCGTCAAAGCGCTGCCGCCATTTTGCAACGGCTTGTTACGATACCGGATCTTCTCATTTCCGTTGAAACAAGCGAGGGTATTTATTCCAGCGCGGCGGTTCCCGAATGGCACAGCCAATTTTTTGACGGATTCCCCGCGCTGCCAACGCAGGGAACCTTGTATAAAATTTTGGTCAGCCGCTCCGATGGCCTGCCGCCCGGCCCACTGGACCGCATTTTGACAAATAACACCTACGCGACAGTGGCAAACCGGCAGCTCGTGCAAATCATGAGCAGGCAGGCCACAAAGTGGAACGGAATTTTGAAAATGCTGCAATGGTTTCATATTTCGCCGCAGAAGGCGGTCTATTTTGGAGATGACAACGATGATATTGAACCCATCCAAAAGTGCGGCACAGGCGTAGCCGTCTCCAATGCAATCCAGGCCGTAATAGCCGCTGCCGGTTTTGTGACGGGCAGCAACGACGAGGACGGCGTGGCACACTTTTTGGAACAACATGTTTTGCGGTAGAAAATTCCAGAGCAAATTTTAGTTAAGGCTTTCAAAGAGGGGATGACGGGCGGCTTTGCCGGGAGGAATCCCTTCTTCGATAATCCATCTAGGAGGTGATGCTTTTGCGCAAAATTGCAACACTCGACACAACGCTGCGCGATGGCATGCAGGCGGAAAAGATTTCCTTTTCCGTGGCAGACAAACTCAAAATCGTTCAAATTCTAGACCATTTGGGCGTAGATTACATCGAAGCGGGCAACCCCGCTTCCAATATCAAGGACGAAGAATTTTTCCGGGAGGCGCAGCAGCTCACGCTGTCCCATGCCAAGCTGGCGGCCTTTGGCAGCACATGTAAAAAAGGCTGCGCAGCGAAAAACGACCGCAACCTTTGCAAAATCGTAGAGTCCGGCGCGCCAGTGGGCGTGATTTTCGGCAAGGCCTGGGATATGCACGTAACGGACGTGCTGGGCGCGACGCTGGAGGAAAACCTGCGCATGGTATCGGACAGTGTATCCTTCCTCAAATCCAGCGGCCTGGAGGTCATTTTTGACGCAGAGCATTTCTTTGACGGCTACCGCCGCAATCCGGAGTATGCCCTGTCCGTACTGCGGGCGGCGCAGCAGGCGGGTGCGGACTGCCTTGCGCTGTGCGACACCAACGGCGGCATGTTCCCAGACGACATTGCACAGGCGGTGCGCGCGGTGGTGCAGGCTGTTTCGCTTCCAGTTGGCATTCATACGCACAACGACAGCGGCCTGGCGGTGGCGGGCGCTATGGCAGCGGTGGATGCGGGCGCGGTGCAGATTCAGGGGACGCTGACTGGAATTGGCGAGCGGTGCGGCAATGCCAACCTTGCCACCTGTATCGCCAATTTGCAGCTTAAGCGCGGCTATGCCTGCATAGACGATGACAGCATGAAAAAGC
>CALLNG010000114.1 GCA_938005345.1 uncultured Clostridia bacterium | reverse complement strand
ATTTCCATGCGTGGTGAAGGAGATGCAGGAACCAATAACGGGCCTAAAGGGGACTTGTATATTTCAATTCGGGTGAAAAAGCATCCAATTTTTGAACGGCGCGGGCAGGATGTGTATTGCGAAATTCCAATCACATTTGTCCAGGCAGCGCTTGGAGCGGAAATTGAAGTTCCTACATTGCATGGAAAGGCGACAATGAAAATTCCGGAAGGGACACAGTCTGGAGTGAATTTTAAGCTAAAAGGAAGCGGTATTCCCATGCTGCACGGCAGCGGCAAGGGCGATCAGTATGTTAAAATTATCGTGGAAGTGCCACGCCAATTATCGCATGAACAAAAGAAAAAATTGGAGGAATTTGCCCAGCTGACAGATGATAAGAATTATAAGAAAAATGCATCGTGGTGGGATAAAATCAAAAAGAGCTGGAGTGAATAACCGTGCAGCCTTGAGAGAATTTCTCTCAAGGCTATTGCGCGTTTCAAGGACATCGTATAAAACATAGTTCATACGGATAACAAAGGAGAGAAGTAGATGAACTGGCAGGAAATTACAATAAAAGTCAGTCCGGAGGCGGAAGAGGCGGTTTCGGGTATCTTATATGAAACAGGTGTCAAGGGCGTGAGTGTGGAGGATGATACGTTGCTTGATGAAGCAAACCGAATGACGAGGGAATGGGACGTATTAGACGAAGAGATAGCGCAACGTTATCGTCGTGATACCGCTTTAATTAAGGCATATTATCCGCCAAACTGTTCTTTGGAAGAAGTGAAGCAACAGATTTTACAAGGTGTGGAGCGTGCCAGAGAATATTTATCTATCCCGGTTTTTGAGCTCATGACTGAGGAAGTGAAGGAAGAAGATTGGGAAAACACCTGGAAACAGTATTATAAACCGGTACCGGTTGGAAAAAGAATTTTGATAAAACCTTTGTGGGAAACGTTGCAAAAAACTAGCCGGGATGTTATAATAGAACTTGATCCCGGTATGGCCTTTGGAACAGGAACACATGAAACAACGAGAATGTGCTTAGAATTGCTGGAAAAATATGTAACGCCACATAAACGGGTATTGGATATTGGGTGCGGGAGCGGTATTTTGTCTATCGGTGCAGCGAAGTTAGGTGCAGCAGAGACCTTTGCAGTTGATATAGATGCAAATGCTGTGCGTATAGCAAAGGAAAATGCTAGGGTAAACCATGTGGAGCAGCAAATTCAGGTGGTGTGTGGAGACCTGACGGACAAAGTTCAGGGAACCTATGATATTGTGGTGGCAAATATTATTGCAGATGCTATTATTACATTGTCCCATTCGGTCGGTCAGTTTTTAAAAGAAAATGGTATTTTTTTGGCGTCTGGCATCATTTTGGACAGACTAGATGATGTGGAATCAGCTTTACAGCAACAGGAATTACAAATAATACAGCTGTTGCGGGAAGGGGACTGGGCGGCTGTAGTTTGTACGAAAAAACAGTAGGGGTGGAACAATGGGAAAATTTTTTGTACTGCCGCAGCAAATCCAGGATGATACGATTCATATTGAGGGCGGAGATGCGCTGCATATAGGAAAAGTACTGCGTTTAACTGTGGGTGATAGAATTACGGTATGCGATGGGGCAGGCGTAGATTATGAAGCCCAAATTCAGCAAATGCGTCCGCAGGAGGTGCTGGCCAAAATTGTAGGCCGTAAAAGGGCGGATACAGAGCCGTCTTTGCGCGTGGTATTGTATCAAGGGATACCCAAGGGTACAAAAATGGATTATGTCATCCAAAAAGCAGTGGAATTAGGTGTGGCGCAGATTGTACCTGTGGCGTTAAAGCGGACGGTGGTTAAATTAGATGCCAAAGGCGCGGCCGGGAAAGTGGTGCGTTGGAACAAAATAGCAGCAGAGGCGTCCAAACAATGTAACCGTGCAGTAATTCCCCAGGTAGCGCCAGTGGTGACGTTACATGAAGCGTTGAGTCAAATGCAGCAGCAATTGAAATTAATTCCCTATGAAGCGGAAGAAAAAAAGGGATTGCGGGATGCTTTGCAGCAATACCCACAGGTATCTTCTGTCGGTGTGTTAATTGGGCCGGAAGGTGGATTTGATAGGGAGGAAGTGGAACAGGCAATTAGTGCCGGGCTGTTGCCAGTGCGGCTAGGGAAACGTATATTGCGCACGGAAACTGCTCCGCTTGCTGTGATTGCGGCATTGATGTATGCGTACGGTGAACTAAATTAATGAGATTGGGAGTGAATTGAAATGACAGAAGAACTCAGAAGGAAAGCAGCTGCAAAAAAGGAAAAGCGGGTGCAAATAAAAAAACAAGAAGAACAAGTAACAAATATGGTATTAGCGGCTACGATTGAAATTATCTGCCTATTGATGGGGCTTACATTGATTTACCGCGCCTATATGGGGTATTTATCGACAACGGCAATTTTGGGGGTCCGTGTCGTTATGATTGTGTTGGGATGTGTGTGCATTGCGTTAGCCGTACTATTTGCCGTGGGAATGAAAAAAGGAAAACGGTGGGGATTTCATGCGCTTACCGCTTTGTTTGGGGCAGTCCTGTTTTTAGGAATTCGGTTTGGACATCATATTGCAGGGCTTTTGACATTGATAATGGGAGAGGCTTGGAGAGAACAACTGTATGCAACGTTTTCCACAAAACATTTGATTTACGGCGCAGCTCTGGTAGGAGTAGTGTATTTTATCGGCGCATTTGTGTGGCTGGCATTTCAAAATAGAAAAATTAGACAAGGCGGCAAAAAAGCATGAAAATAATGGGGATTGACTATGGAAAGGCCCGTATTGGCTGTGCAGTCAGCGATGCGCTAGGCATGATAGCCGGTCCGGTGGGAACGGTCCATGAAACGTATTTCCCCAAACAGGTGCAGCGGGTTGCCGCTTGGGTGCAAGAACACCAGCCAGAGAAAATCGTCATTGGGCTTCCGCGGCATATGAACGGATCGGAGGGGGACAGTGCGCAGCTTGCACGGGAATTTGCAGTGGCACTTGAAGAAACCTGCGGCATACCTTGTATTTTGCGGGAGGAGCGGATGACGACTGTGATGGCTCATAAATTGCTTAATACATTGGATGTGCACGGCAGCGGAAGACGCAAGCGCGTGGTGGATACCGTTTCCGCAGTATATATCCTGCAGGAATATTTAGATAGTTTAGAAAGGTCTGAATAAGAAGAATGGTTATCGATTTTCATACACATATTTTTAGTGAAAAGGTTGCGGAACGTGCGCTGGCAAACCTATCCGCGGCTTGCGGTATTACGCCATATATGGACGGTACTGCTGCCGGGCTGGTGAGCTATATGGATAAATGCGGCGTAGACCGTGCTGTGGTTTTACCAGTCATGACAAAAGCGTCCCAAACAAAGCGGATGAATGAATGGTTTGCCTCGTTAGCCAGCGAACGTTTAATCCCGTTTGGCGGCATTCACCCGGATAATGAAGATTACAAGGAGCGCATTTTAGATATCAAACGTCTTGGAATGAAAGGGGTTAAAATGCATCCAGAATATCAGAATTTTTGGGTGGATGATGAAAAAATGTATCCGGTATATGATGAAATTTTGTCGCAGGGCTTAATTTTGTTGTTACATAGCGGAGAGGATGCCGCTTATCAGGCACCGTTTCGTTGTACGCCGCAGCGGCTACGCAATATGGTGCGGGCGATGGGGGGCGGACGCATCGTGGCGGCGCATTTTGGCGCCCACAAAATGTGGGATGACGTGGAGGAATATCTCGTAGGGGAGAACCTCTATTTTGATACATCAATGGGTACGCAGTATTATGACATGGAACAGTTTTGCAGAATTGTCCGGCATCATGGAGCAGATAAAATTTTGTTTGCAACGGATAGCCCTTGGTCGGATGCAAAACAGGAAATGGAGATGATACGGAAAAGCGGTCTGCCGGAACAAATGTTGGAGCAGATATTTTATCAAAATGCGATAGAACTTTTAGCTTGATAAGGAATGAATTATGGAGACTGGAATCAGACGTGAAATGGTCTTGTTCCAGTCTTTTTTTGTTCGTAACGGTTTTGCTCTATATAAATAAAATAGCATAGATTTTTTTGTCTGAATTTGATATTGCAATTATAAGGACAATATGTTATTTCAAAAGTATTTGGAAGAGTGAATAACGATAAATTTGCAATGGGATAGAAAAAGTTATTAAGCATGCCATTCTAAAATCCAAGTAACTAGATTTGCTTGAAAATGATTAATAAATGCGGAGTTTGTAATTGAGGAATACGAGATATTTGACTCAATCTAGAACTTAAGGAGGGGACAATGATGACAGATACCCTGCAGCAGTGGTTAAAACAGGTTAGCATAAGGTGGATTATGTTATGCAGCGGAATGATAATGATCACAGTTGCCATCCTGCTTGCCAGTAATACTCTGATTTATAACGCATTTTGTGGCCCATTTCCTATGACGGAAGAAAATTTATTAGAGTTATCGGAACGGCAGCAAAAACAAGACAGCTATGCTCCTTTTGTGGAAAAAGAGGGAAGAATAGAAAAACCATCCATCTTGCAGATTTTACGTACTTGTTACCATGATGGAAAACGCTTCTATTTTCAACCGCCGGAAGAAGTGACTCAATACTATGGTGCGAGTTATTCTACAAGCAAGTGGGGCGAAGAAAGATACATCGACGGTAAATTTAATGCGATAGTGAAGAATATGCAACGAGTTATGGATATAAAAAATAAAGTAATGCTTTGTACAACTAAGTATTATATGCCAGGACAAAAAGGAGGTTTTTTGATTCCAGTTGGGGAAAAATTAGTTATGTTTGCAGAACAATTTATGAATACACAAGGACTAATTGATGCACCGATAGCTAAAGATATTATGCGGATTGGAATGTATGATAATAGACGGTTTAACACTATTTTTTTTAATGGCATTCGGGTGATAACCGGTTTATTGTGTATGTTGATCGTATGGGGGGCGGTTGAAATTGTTCGTTATGGGAAAGGGTATGCAAATATGCTAAAGCATCCGAATATAAAGCGTTGTAAAAAATCAAAAGAATTCCTTTGTGAACTCCCATTAGGGACGTTAAACAAAGAAACTAATATGATAGAGACGGAGAATTGGCGGATTTACAAAGGCTTTTGGTCGGTAAAAATCATAGCGAGATCAAAATATTTCGGACAAAAAATGGAGAAAACTGTTGGGTAGCGTAGTAAAAGCTAGTAATAAAAGCAAAGACGCCATCTCCTTATAAAGAGAACAATACCATATATAAAAGTTAGCGTCGCAGGGATGTGGCGCTTTTTTTATTGGCGTCTTTAAACGTGGAAAACAACCTCCGGTTCTACCAGAGGAAGAAAAAATCTTTCGAATGAGAAAAACCTCTATGATATAATAGCAAAGGTTTGGCGACCGCATTACTATAAAGTATCATGGAGATTTTTAACAATGTGGAAGAAGGCAAATGAGAGAAAGAGTACAGCACATTCAAAATATAGGTGTCGAAAACACATAGTATTTGTACCGAAGTATCGTAGAAAAGAAATATATGGTCAATTGAAAAGGGATATAGGAGAAATACTTCGAAAACTATGTGAGCAAAAAGGTGTTAAAATAATAGAAGCAGAGCTTGCTCCGAACCATATACATATGATTGTTTCTTATTAGGAACACTGTAAATACAAGGCTTTTCGGGGCCTGCAATCCGAAAAAAATAATATTTGA
>CALLNG010000113.1 GCA_938005345.1 uncultured Clostridia bacterium | reverse complement strand
TTTTCTCTCCCTTTGCCTCTATTATTTTGCTAAATAGTTATTACCTTGCTAAATACCGTTCATATTGATTTTGCCGGATTTCAATCGCCCGGTCAATCCCACGGTCCCGCAGGCCTTGCTGAAATGTCCCGAAATTTTCCAGCGGCTCAATCCCCATAATAAATTTGACGGTCATTTCATCTGTATACCGCGCCACTTCGTTATCAATGGTGCCGATTTCATAGCTTTCCGATGCGGTGGCACAAATATAGGGAACCCGGTGTGCCGCACCGTTGTTGTTCGCCCAAATACGGACAGCTTCTTGTTGAACGGGCAAGGTATAAAACATATTGAGGTGCTCCCTATCCTGTACAAATGGCCCGCTATATGCAGAGCACGCATAATAGGAAAGCGCTGCACTGGGGCTTAGGCCCTGGGTGTTATGTAGAATTTCTTCCGTATAAGCTTTTGTGTCACCTTCCTGCGTAAAACTCTGTCCTTCTATTCCAAAATTATACAGAGTCTTACCGGCCTCGCCATACCCGTAATCCAAAAACCGCGCCGCCAGCCGTGGCTCTTTGCACGCAGTGGATATAGCTACGCTTCTTTTGGGTGTATAGGGATAATCTAAAACGCCAAATTCCGGGGTCATCCCCTTTTGCTGCGCAGGAAACGGCGCTGCCGTCAAGGAAAATGCCTTGCCTTCCTGCTGCATATGGGTAATCATCCGCCCCATGGAGCTGGACAGCAAGCCATAGGTGGCCCCGCTTTGGCCGCGGTACATCTTTTCTACAATCTCCGCATCGGAGAGAGTTGCCAGCGTTTTATCCAACAACCCCTCTTCATACCATTGCCGCATTTGCTGCAAGTATGCGGCATAACCTGGCTGCAGGGGGCCATATTGAATTTTCCCTTGTTCAAGATAATATCCGCCGCTCACGCCGAATGCGCCGGCAAATACTTCCGTGCCGCCATTGGCAAAGGGAACCGTCGCACCCTTTTGATCCCGGAACGCCCGCAGCACCTGCGTCCATTCCTCTATGGTCTCCGGCACCTGCAAACCAAGTTCCCGCAGCCAGTCGTCCCGCAGCATGAGCCCCTCATAGACTCCAAGGCTCTCGTCGCCGCGGAGAAATGGGAACACATAGTAATGTCCTTCGTCTGTTTGGATCATTTTATCAATATCGGGATGCGCCTGTAAATACGCGGACAGGTTTGGCGCTTCCTGCGCAATAAGTTCGCCCAGCGGTAAAATATGCCCACCGGAAATGGCGCTTTCCGGACCGCCGGAAATGTGGTACCAGTCATAGGAAATGAGGTCAGGCAAATCTCCCGACGCAAGTAATAAATTAAATTCTTCTTCTTCCATGCCCCGCCTTGGGTGCAGGAAGTTGATATCAACTCCGGTATCCTGCTGTAATTTCTGGCCAAACGGGGTATCCTCCAGCGACGTGACATTTTCCGGCAAGTTTCCGTTTAGCTCCAGCCAATAGGTTAGCTGCACGTTATCTTGGATGGGATAGCCGTCAAATTGAAACGCGTATTCGCCTTCCACGTTGCTGCCGCAGCCGGCTAGGTTGATTCCCAGCGCTGCCGCCATCGCAACAGCGAGCACTATCCTTCCGAATGTTTTTCTGTTCACCAAACTCCCCTCCTTTTGGCAGTTTGTTGTAATTTTATTATAATACGCTATTCCTCTTTCGCGCAAGCATTAATATCTAAAATACTGTATCAAAATCGGAACCAACTGTTGTTTTTCCGCTTATGGTACGGCTTTCAAGGCATACTAGTAATGTTTGGAAGCCATATCTTCATTTTCCAAATTCGGCTGCCGCCCCCTTTTTCTTTGGCCTCCTAACAGGTTTTCTGTAAAGACAACAAGCGCGGCCTTTTGTTACCAAAAGGCCGCGCTTGTCGGAATAGTGCGCTCCCACTTCTCATCATAATAAAAAGCCATTACACAGGCATCCAAAACTGGCGGGCACGTTTTTTTCGCTTCATAAAAATGTCCATGAAATACCTTACACCTCAACTATGTTTATTCTTGCTAGTATCCGTGTGGTTGGCTTTCAATCAATTTTTATACCCCAGTATGGCCATAATGGTTGACTTTTTTTTCCTACTGCGTTTTACCACAGTCGTATTGCCCCATTTTCCCCATCATATATCCGAATTGTGAAGCGTTCCATTTCTGTTCTCTCTTCCGCAGAAAACTACTAGGATACCGCTTGGTATACAAATTCAATCCTATCCAGCACAGTTTTTCCTAGTAGCATCTACCATACACTATTGCAGCTGAAACCTGGGGTTGCCCAGCGTCAAACCAATATAGGCGGAAAGCCCGGAGCCGATTCCGCCAAGTTTCCGTACGCGGGGCTGCCCTCTATAACATTTGTCTGGTTCGATGCACCCGTTGCCGGTATTGGAAATGGTAACATCAAATGGCGCGCCGCCCCCTTATTTTAGCAATATGCCACTTTGTCCGGCAGGGGATACAAGGCTTGGCCAATATACCGCTGTATGGCGGCGTTCCGCATTATTTTTTGTGATGGGTCTCTTTATATACCCCCGGCGTGCATCCAACATATTTTTTGAAAAGCCTGCTGAAGGTAATCCGGCCGGAATACCCTACGGCTGCGGCAATTTGATCCATATTGTCATCTGGGTTTGCGCAAAGAAGTTCCTTGGCCTTCTCGATACGTACCATGTTGATATAATCCAGCAGCGACTGGCCGGACTGTTCTTTAAATAGTTTAGATAAATAAGATGGCGCTAGGGAAAATTGTTCCCCTAAATAGGAAACATTTAAATTCGCGTCCATATAATGCTCCTGGATGTAATCCATGATTTCCTGCTGGACAGACTTGGTATTCTTCTCATTCTCTTCTTTTACCTGCGCGCAAATCTGCTGCAACAGTTCGTCTGCTTCTTGCCGTAGCTGGTTAACGCTGGTGCATTCCAGCAGGGCATGTACCGGCTTCATGTCGCCAAAATCCTGATCCCGTTCCCGGCCCGCCGACAGTTCACTCACTGCGCGCATGATGGTGCCGGCAATATCCACCATGAAACATTTGACGACGCTGACTTTATACTGGTTGTCCTCAAAATTGCTGCGGAACACTTTGTCCAGCACAAATTTTGCCCGGGTATAATCTCCGTCCTGAATGGCTTCAATCAAATTCTGTTCATCCTTCAATGAATATTGATACAGGCGGGACTCCGGCGCGTCACTGATATCTTCATAGCAAGGGTAGCCCGTTACTCCCATGACCTGTTTATATTCCAGCGCCTCCAGCGCTTCAATATAGGAGGTGGGAATCCCAGAGATGCCTTGGTATCCGCAGCCATAGGCCGCCGCTGTATGCATGTGGAAATTTTGGTCAATGGCTTCACATACCATCGCCGCAAGCTGGCGGGCAGTCTCTTTCCACTCCCGCGCTGCAGATGGCTGCACTTCCAGAATGCATAGAACCATGTCCTCCATTTCTGCCACGTTGCCTGTTCCAAATTGGCTCGCCAAATCCTCCGCCACATTGCCCAAAATATATTGGGAGAGACGGTAGCGTTCCTGTTCCGTGATTTCTGGATCCTCCGCAAACAATTCGGATATATCTTCATTGTTAAAAGCCAGCACAACAAACAAACCACGGCCTAGCGTGACGCCCACACGCTCCAGCTCCTTGCGCGCGGTTTCCGGGCTGTCATACAGTCCCTTGAGTAGTTTGATTAACGCTTCTTCTTTCATGCTATTCTTTTGCTGCTTCAGGGTATTGGCAATATCTTTTTTCTCTTTAAGCAATCCTTTGAGCGCATCTTGAATATAATAATATTCATTATTTTTGCCGCTGTATTCCTTGCCGGAATTTTCAGAAATAGAACGAATCAACTCTTTGATGGGATTGTAATTTTTCCGCATAAAGTAATATGCAATGGCAAGCTGCAATAGCACCACCGCTGCCATAGACAACACGGTGATATTGCGCAGCCGTTCCAATTTGCGCCAAAACACATCCGCATGTACGCTGGAAACCACCTTCCAGTTTTTTACACCCACGTCCGTATAGGCAACTGCAAACTTCTCTCCCTCCACATCCCGGTACAGTGTGCCATTTGGCGCCAGCATTTCAGTATAAGCAATCTGCTGCGCCGCATTGCTCTGTCCATACTGGCAGACCACCTGGCCAGTATCATCCAGCACATAAACTGTTTCTTGTTCGGTGAGTTGGGAATCGTCCACATCCAGCAGTTGTTCCTCCTGTAGCCGCACACCAACTACGGCGGTTTTATGATAGCGGTCGGACAGCGGCAACTGTTGATGAATTTCAATGATAGCGGATTGTCCCTCCCGCTCCTTTCTTACAATCTGGTAGGCTTCCTCGCTCTCCAAAAACAGGCTGTTTTTCCATTCTTCCAGCGTCAATGTGTCCTCCTGCAAATAACGCTCATAAAACCGCTCTGCCGGCAGCGCTTCCTGCGGCGTCACCACCATCCCGCTGGCCTTAAAATAGACAAAGACTAAATCGGTAAAATTGATTCCACTGGTATACAGCTTCATATTCTGCACGGTTTGCAGCATTTGATAACTTTTCTCCCCTTCAATCGCCCCCGAAACAGACAAAAAATTCAGCACCTGGGGATCCAAAGAAATGCCTATCAACATTTTGTCCAGCATTTCCATTCTAGCACGGACACTTTTGCTTACCCCGTTCAGTTTGGATTGCGCATATTGTTCCACTTCTGTTTCTACTTCCCGATATACTTGCATATAACTTACAGTACTAATACCTAACTGTACCACAATCAACAACACATAGGATAATAGCCAGGTAAACAATACGCTTTTCTTTCCTAGTATATACTGTCCTTTCATTCACCCGCGCCTCCTACTCTCATTTGTTCCTTACCAGTGTATCACAGACCAGGTCAACTGTCAATGAAAAAACTACCCGCCCCCAACATTGTATTCCGCTGCGCAAATCAAAAGGCCTGCTATAGAAGCACCTCAAATTCATTTTCCATTTTTTTCTGATACCGTAAATTTTGCCCATTTCATACGCATTACAGCTTGATTTCTCCCTGTTTGCACAAGGACTGACAAAGGCTTCCTTTCAAAGAAAAGGAAACCGGGTATGAAAGAAAAAAAATAGAGGACACTAAATGCAGAAGTTCACCGCGAAGCGTTATTTTGTACCAACAATGCCTTTTACTTTACAAAAAGCATCGGCTACGAGGTAAAGTGGCAGGCAATTTTTAAAAAGAAAAACAACGGCAGCAAAACCAATTTCATAAATTATATGGCCCGTTGGTCAAGCGGTTAAGACACCGCCCTTTCACGGCGGTAACACGAGTTCGAATCTCGTACGGGTCACCAAACCGGAGCAACATTTATTTTGCTCTGGTTTTTTTATGCACACTTTTATTTTCCCTATCCACATTTCTTTTACACATGTCATTGTATCCCCTCATTTTTTCTATACATACAGTCTCTCTGGTATGCATCATGGTATGAAAAGCGGGCAACATTTTCCTAGACAATCAATTTCAATAAGTAAAAAAATCGGAGCAAGCAATGCTTACTCCGATTTGGTAGCGGCAAGTGGACTTGAACCACCGACCTAACGGGTATGAACCGTTTGCTCTAGCCAGCTGAGCTATGCCGCCATATCAAAAAGGGTTCTCCCACCATCAACTTGTTAACCAGCCATATGTATTTTGAACAAATGACCTGTTTTTTCATAGCCTATTTTCCATTTTTATAACGCTTTAAAAGCCTCCTGACAATGCCATAATCTGCTCTACGGCACAAAAGGCTTTCCTTTTATAAACCGTCCTTTTATAAAAGACTTTCTCTCGCGAAAACCGCGGTTATAAAAAAGGAAGAGAGAATGCTGGCGAAGACCTAATTTTCCAGGCAGTCACCCGCCAAGTATCGTCGGCGCTGTGGAGCTTAACTTCTGTGTTCGGTATGGGTACAGGTGGACCCTCCACGCCATTTTCACCAGCTTCTCCCTCGAGTATGTCCCTGCACACTCAAAACTAAACAATACTACTCTCTTCTGCCTTCCTATTCTCTTCCTTGGTCAAGCCCTCGGTCTATTAGTACCGGTCAGCTCCATACATTACTGTACTTCCACCTCCGGCCTATCTACCACATAGTCTACGTGGGACCTTACTACCTAAGTATGGGATATCTTATCTTGAGGGGGGCTTCACGCTTAGATGCCTTCAGCGTTTATC
>CALLNG010000112.1 GCA_938005345.1 uncultured Clostridia bacterium | reverse complement strand
TGACACATAGTTTTGGAAACTATTGCTCTATCCTGCTGAGCTATGGACACAGATTCTACTCCTATTCTAATATAAAAAATCTTTTTTGTCAACCTTTATTACAGGAGGAGAGAATTGATCTAAATGGTCATCATGCCATCTGCGGAATAAAAAGTTGGTTCCGGAAAAAAGTGCAATCTTGGTAATATCTTCATAACTATGCCGCGGTTTGATAAGTTTTGCAACTTCCATAATACAATTCAATGCCTCGCGTTGAGCCTCTTCTTCATCCTGCGTTATTGCATAACACATTCCACAGATAACATCAAAATATTCGTAACAAACTTGTGAAAATTTCCAATCTAACATAGTCAGCACTCCTTTAATAAAAAAATTTTAATAGAAAAATCCCTTTGATGGAAATTTACTCTTAACTAATTTATATAGTTAGCATATCTTATAGATTGGTAATTAGGAAGCAACACAATATATTATACAGTAAAAAAAGAAAAAAATAAAGAAAAAATTTAATAAAAATGTAATTTTATCCAATTTGTAAAAACACTTTTAAAGAAAATAGAAATAATTTTTAGTGAAATGGTAATAAATTAGGAAATACAACATAAAAAGTGAAAGATTTCTAGTAAATTTCAGAAATATTTCGAATTCCTCTTGACAAAAAACGGGAAACGTGGTAATCTATTGTTAGCACTCGAAGAGGATGAGTGCTAAAAAGAGTTTGCATTCAACTAGTCAAGTGGTTCCGAGAGAAGGTTATATGTATGCAAATGGGAGAACGTAAAAAGAAAATATTAAAAGCAATCATTCAAGATTATATTGAGACAGCAGAGCCAGTGGGTTCTAGAAGCATTGCAAAACGGTATATCCCGGATTTGAGCTCCGCGACAATCCGAAATGAAATGGCGGATTTAGAGGAAATGGGATATTTGGCACAGCCGCATACATCGGCTGGAAGAGTTCCTTCCGATTTGGGTTACCGAGTATTCGTAGATACTTTGATGCGTAAACATATCTTGAATATGCAGGAAACGCTTCGCTTACAAGGCATCATGGAAAAAAAGATTCAGGAATTGGATGTACTGATGGAACGTGCGGCGCGGGCATTAACAAGCGTTACGCGGTATACGTCTATAGCAGCGACCCCTGATGTAAAAAAAGGCCGGTTGATGAGTATGCAGGTGGTATTTTTACAGCCCCATAAAGTTTTGCTCATTCTGGTAACGGAACAGGGTGTGATGAAAAATCGCATTGTATATACAGATAATGAAATTGATAGCCGCCAAGCATATGAACTTTCCAGTATATTCAACCGTTTCTTAGCTGGTCATTCGTTGGAAGAACTCACAGTAGATAGAATCAATCAAATGAAAGCAATGGCGGAGAAATATGGTGATATTGTAAATCAAATGATTGATTTTATGGCAGAAGTAATCGGACAAAGCGATCAGAATATCTTGGTGCAGGGAAGTGTTAATTTACTGAATTTGCCGGAATATTCTGATATTGAGCGGGCAAAAGATGTTTTACAATTTTTGGAGGACAAAGAAATATTGAGCCATATTTTGCCAGAGGTTAAAGATGAAGGAATTCATATCATCATTGGTCATGAAAATCCAACGCTTGGTATGCATGGCTGTAGTATTGTCCTGTATAATTATAAAATGGGAAAAGTTGGCGGAAGCATTGGCTTGGTTGGGCCAACTCGCATGGACTATTCAAAAGTTGTAGCAGCGCTGGAATACTTAAAGAATCAAATGGAGGCGCTCCCAAATGAAGGTGAGCACCAAGATTAGTGGAAAGGGATGAGGACGAGGCAATGGAAAAAGAACAAAAGGCCACGGAAGAAACAGAAGAAAAAATGGTTCAGGAAGAGTTAACAGATACAGACCTAGAACAGGAGG
>CALLNG010000111.1 GCA_938005345.1 uncultured Clostridia bacterium | reverse complement strand
TGCTGGTATGTCGTGGTCAGCGGCATGTTGTAGGTTTCATCATACGTCAGGTATGCCTCATAGTCTCCCTCTTTTATTTTACTCGGTTTATCCGTGGCATAGTATTCATATTCTTTGGTCTGTTCATACTCTCCCCGTTTGACCACCTGTTTCTTCACCGATTTCATGAACCGGTCATACGTCAGTTCCGTTGTCTGTTCCGGGTTGCCCGTCCTTCCATTGACATAGCTTCCATTTAGATATGTATCCACCTTGATTTTGTCATAATTATTGTTATACGTATCCACTACCTGGTACTGGTCTGCTTCCCGCGTGGTTACGCCGGTAAACGTATAGCTCTCTCCCATCTCCAATTCTCCAACACCGTCTTTGGTATTGTAATAGTCATAGGTATAGACGTTGATGTCTGTGCCGTCCGATATATCCTTACGCTCCGTCACATTGTACCTCGTGCGGGTTCCGGCATTTGCCGAATATAGCACATAGTTCCATCTTTCATAGCTATACTGGCTTTTTAACCCGGTTGGATATGTGATTTCCTGCAAGTTATACGCGTCTTCCGCCTCACAATGCGATGATGTGTCTCCTTTATAAAACCCAGCTCCCCGGTTTCCCTGATATTCATAGTATGAACTTTGTGTTTTCTTTGATTCATACACCGTCTGGTTGCCCTGCGCGTCTGTGACCGTCAAGGTGTAATCGTTATCCACACTAAGCAGTCCTGCTGGATCCAGCTGCGTATTATTAATACTAGTCTGCGTATAGGTAACCGTCCGGCACTTCCCCGTCTCTGTGTCTGGATATTCGATTCGGTTCACAAGCCCATCCTCAAACCGGATGTAGATTTCCCGGCCATAGGTATCTGTTATGGTAATGAGCGTTTCCCCGTCTGCATCTGTTCCGTAGGTATACGTGATCCTGTTGCCATATTTGTCTTCAATTGCCTGGATTTGGGCATGGTTTGTTGTGTGTCCGCCATCCTTAAAGTACAGCTTCCTTCCCTCGCTGTCCGTGAAAACATAGCTATAATTAATCCCATTTTCTGTGATCCCTTCCGCCGTGATGTCCGCATAGTATCCCTTAAGCGCTCCTGAATCCGTGGAACTGCTTTTTACTTCAACCTCGCTTCTGCCGCTCCATACATGCGTCTGGTCATTATAACTGAGATAGGCAATATACGTATTCACATTCCCTGTGTAATCCCGAATCGTTCCCCATTTTTGCTTTCCATCTGTATAGCTTCCGCCTACCGGCATTAGTTTGTTGTTGTCGCATCGCATATCTGGCAGATTCAACCGCCATCCCTGCCCGATTTCATATCCCAATATATTTCCAGAACGGTTTTCCATCCACGTATCTGTTTTTAATCGGATAGTCACTTTTTCCGTTGTTTTTACCCGGGTATATTTCACTCCACTACTGGCATCCTTTTCTGGCAGAGATGAATAGGGGTAGAAATGTACACCGTTTTTATCCGTTCTTTCATAACGTGAAATATCTTCCTCTGAATAAAATTCTTCTGGTGCAAAATGCAGCATTTCCTCTTCCGAACTGAACAAAATACGGTACGATTTCCCATTCGCCTGGTACATATAGCTCGGGCCTGCCACCGAACTGAAATATCCTTCTCCCCCCACTTTGGTATGGACATACTTTGTATTTTGGTTCCCATAAGACCGGCTGATCACCACGTCTAATCCATTTTTGCCCGGCAACGTCAGGTCTATTTGGTTCATCGTCAGGCTTCCATTGGCAGTGCTCACGCTCTCGCTGCTGCGTTCTTCACTGCTGTAGGGCGCTGTATACTGCGTCCCAAATGCGTCTCTCTGTACATCCGTTTCTGCCGTATCCAACACGCTTGCCGTTGTGCTGGCGCTTACGCTCATCCCGCATACCAGCAATAGCAATCCTGCAAATACTCCGATTACACTTAGTTTTTTCATTTGTCTCCCCCCTCCCTATTGTTCCTGCAGCTGCTGCCGCACACTTTGTCCTTGCGCCTTCGCCTCCACTGCTGCGTTGAGTATCTCTTCTTTTGCGTACCCTTCTGCTTCCAGCGCTTCCACCTGCTGCGCGTCTACCTGCACTGCTTGCAGCTGCGCGTTTAGATACGCTTCATGCTGTGCCAGTTCTGCGGCCTCTTCTGCCGGAAGGGCATACAATCCCTGCTCCTTTAACATGTCCAGTTCTTCCGCATATAGCTTCGTCAAATAGCTACTGGATGCATCCCGGAATACCGCATCTCCCTCTGCCGCCATATCCAGCCACTCTTCCAGACTTTTCCCGCTGCGCTCCGATAAAAAGATCGATTGTATGATGGTATTTCCATCTTCTATGCCGCGGTAAGAGTCCTTTTTATTTTCCGCTACGCTCAAGGGGTGCTGTAGGTTGTCATAAATGGTAGCAACAATGTCAAACCAGCTCTTTTCTTGCTGGCGTTCGCTCAATATCTGTTGGATGGTATACACATTTTTCCGGGATAATTCGTTTGCCAGTAAAATTTCCTCGCTGCTCACGCCTTGCTGGATATATGCCTTTACTTCTTCTACAGACAGGGTGTTTTGATTGTTCGTAAGACTGTCATAGACCTCTTCCGCCCAATAAGATACCTCCACAAATTCCGGCTGGTATGCAGCCGCAATTTGCCCCACCATTGACAAGTCCGCATTGGTGGTCATCCAAAACTGGTACGCATCCAGCACTGCTTCCAGCGGGCTGCCGCTTTCCAATAGGCCCTCCATGTATGTAATTTCCTGTTCTGTCGGCTGCTGCGACACTTTCAGCGAGGCGTAAGCGTCTACTTTGGTATATAGCTCTTCGCCCGTATAATGTTGCGCTAAATAGGTATAGATGGGGTCGGTATATTCTCCCACTGCCGCGCTGCGCTGGGCCGTGATTTGCACCCCTGGCTGCTGCGCCTTTGGCTGTGTCAGGGCACTGTACGTCCCGGCTGCTGCCGCTGTGACCGCCGCCGCTGCTAATAGGCTCACTGTAATGATAAGGCTCTTTCTATGTTTTTTCATGTTTTGTCTCCCCCTTTCCTTAACTCAACGTAATCGTGGTTGTGATACTGCGTTTGGCACGGAATTTGACCACCGTTGCCACACCGCTCCAATACGTGTACGTTCCCATCTCCGGCGACAGCGTAAATTTCAGCGACCCTGGCACTATTTCCGTAATGGTCATGTTGCTTCCCGGTACCATCCCTATCCCTGTATCCGCCAGCGCGGTCGGTGCGTATGCGTCCAGCAATTCCAGATCATCCGCAGGATATGATAGGGCAAACGTCTTGCTCAAAATACCCTCTATGTCGCTGCCAGAGACCACTATTTCTACAACCTCTCCTTCTGTGACAGCCTTGATAACAAAATTTGGAGATTGAGAAAAGGTGGTAAACACGGTGGAAACGCCAACCACATCACCCTGAGCAATGGTATTCCCCATGATATCCTGCACAAATCCAATCCAGGCAGCGGCGCTGCCTTCCCCTATTGGCGAATATGTACCATCTCCGTTGCTGCTAAAAACTTGCGTAAAATTGCTGCCAGGTACGAGACCAATATGCAGTTCCGAGGCCACGGTAGCAAAATCTTGCTCTATCCCCTGATAGGTGATGCGGATCTGCTGTTCCAAAAAATCTGCATCAATTATATCGGTTTGGGCCACCGTCACATATCCATTTGCTGCAAGTTCTACCTGGTATTGTGGATTGGTAATGTTAAACCTGGAAAGATCAGCGCTGGAAATAAAATTTTTGCTAAAGTCGCTGGCAGCAAAATCAATGCAGGACGAAGTATTAAAATCGGGATCAAACCCCCAAAGCTGATTATCACTGACATCCAAAACGATCGATTGCACCGCCTGATCTGTATTTGATAGGCTAGCAGGGATAACACCCGTCAGCGCATTCCCAGAAAAATCAAAGGTGTAGTGCGCGGAGTGTAGAGCACCCGCATTAGCCGGAAGTTCACCATGTAGGTTTTCATTGGAAAGGTCAATAGCACAAGAATAATTTTGGAACCAATAGACACTAGCCGGAATATATTTGGGGGCGCCATTTGGATTCGTGTAAGAGCCATTGGGTTTGCTCATCGCTTGAGACGTTAAATTATAGTAACAATCCACCGGATCACATTCCCGGTAATTATTGAGTTCCAAAAACACGCCGCCTATGGCATCTTGCAGCCAATCAAAAAACCATTCCTGCGGTTGCCCATATCGGTACCAATCCGCATATAGCAGCTCTTCCAATGCCGTTGGTCCATCACCAACAGTTACATGCAAAAAAGCTGTACATTGTGTGCTGCCGGCTGTGAATGTTACGATTAAAAAACCATTTCCTTCCTGATGCGCCACACCGTCAGATACACAGCTTCCGTCATCATATACATCCTGTACTCCAATGTCCCAAGAAGTATCAGGAATATGAGTAAAGTAGCCGCCATCTTGATAATAGGTATATCCGTCTGCATAATTGGTGGTCAGAAAAGCCTGAACAGATTCACATGTCACCATATCGCCCACTTCCATGTGATATTCAAGCGGCAAGCAATATCCGGCCCTCATACCAATTTGACTGCTGATTACCATATCCACCATAAAGTAATAGGTAGTCGGAACTTCTACAATACCACCGTACGGATCTGGATATACCTCCATTACTTGTATCTCAAAATCAATTTTAGCAATACCTTCCTTACACGGAGACATTGTACCATCACTGTAAACATTGAAATAATCTAAGGGGATATTGCAAGCGGTCACATAGGCAGCATAAGTCCAGCTATCCCCCATTTGAACACGGTCTATACCCAACATCCCAGCCATAAAATGGTATATTCGAGTTATAGGAAATGGCGTACTATCTATTTTCCTCTGCATGTTTTGTAAGATATCGTCTTCACTTAATATGATGTCAGAGCTATAGGGAAGGTCTAAAATCAGACGGGTATCACTATCTAGCATAGTACAACCAGCCGCTACGCTTAGCGGGTTACCCCAATAATCTTCAGAATTTAACTGTGCAGATTGAAGCTGCGATACCGGGGGTACACTGGAAATACCTTGTGCTTCCATCTGTGCCCACTTTTCCTGTAATTGTGGCAAATCCTGTTCTATATTTGCTGTTATTTCTGCACGCTTTTCTGCACGTTCTTCCGGCGAAAGAGAAATAACATAGCGTTCGTCAGGATTATTTAAGTCCAGCGGTTCCTCCGTCTTTTGTGCCGCCCCTTCCCATATAGTGTCTAGCTCTTGTATCATTTCTGCATCTGCTGTAAAACCAATAAAAGAACTTGTTACAAGCAGAGCTATCAAAAGAGTCATTGTAATCATTTTTTGTTTCATACTGTTCCTCCTTCTCCAATATAAAGTTATCCTTTGATTGGGTGCTTAAAATTACTCACTTAAGTCATCAATTTTTCAAAATGGAGGCATTTATCAGTTTTGCCCGACAGTCCTTATAGTCACTTATTTTTCCTGTAAAGCGTTTCAATATACTCCCTCCAATCTTTTTTATTTACACTAGTAAATTCCATATCCCATCATATCATAAGTTCTGTTTCATATTTGTCAAGTTGTGTTCAGTCACCTTTGAATAGGATGAAACGCTCTTTGTTGTCCACTAGATAATAAAAAGAAAAAAGACCAAAGGTTTCCCTTGGTCTTTTTCTTACAATTTTATCCCGTTTAATGATGCCGATATGTTGCCACTTTGCTGTCATATTATCGCCTCATAATTTATTCTTTTTATTACTTTTCGTTATAATTAGCTTACCATATTTTCATTTTTATGACAATCCCAATTTCATACAAAAAATTTTTTCTTTTTTGTTTAATTATAACAATCATATCGTTCCATATTATTTTTTTCTTTGCTTTTTTCATAAAAACAGAAAAATATTATGAAGCGCCACGTTTAGAAATTATGAGGATTTCTCTTTTGGGAT
>CALLNG010000110.1 GCA_938005345.1 uncultured Clostridia bacterium | reverse complement strand
CATATTCACGCATGGTCTTGTCATTTTTCTCAATGGCATCCCACTTGTTAACCACAATGATAATACCCTTGCCACGCTCATGTGCAATACCTGCAATCTTGGCATCCTGTTCTGTCACACCCTCTGTAGCGTCAATCACTACCAGCACCACATCGGCACGCTCTACCGCTGTTACGGTACGGATAATACTGTATCGCTCCAGTTCCTCTTTAATCTTATTCTTTCTGCGAAGCCCTGCTGTATCAATAAAGACATAGGTTTGTCCGTCCCGCTCAAACCGGGTATCAATGGCATCCCGCGTGGTGCCGGGCACATTGCTGACAATCACGCGTTCCTCGCCCAGCACCTGGTTAACAAGTGATGATTTTCCAGCATTCGGCCGTCCGATTACCGCGACATGAATCACATTTTCTTCTGGCTCCTCCTCCCACGCGTGCTCTAAATGGCTATAAATTTCATCAAGCAAGTCGCCGATTCCCAAGCCCTGCAGGGCAGAAATCGCAATAGGTTCCATTCCCAGATTATAAAATTCATAAAACTCTGGAGGTTCTTGCCCAACTTTATCCACTTTATTGACAGCCAATACAACCGGTTTTCCAGATTTCATAAGCAACGATGCTACTTCTGCATCCGTTGCGGTAATACCCGTTTTCAGATCCACTACAAATACAATCACGTCTGCCAGGTCAATGGCAGTACTTGCTTGCAAACGCATTTGAGACAGAATCTCATCCTTGCTGTCCGGTTCAATCCCACCAGTATCAATCAAAATAAACGGCTTGCCGCGCCATTCCCCCTCTGCATAAATCCGGTCCCGGGTGACGCCCGGCGTATCCTCGACAATTGACACACGCCGCCCTATAATTTTATTAAACAACGCAGATTTTCCAACATTTGGCCTTCCAATAATTGCTACAACTGGTTTCATATGCCCGTCTCCCTTCCTATACAAGCATCCAAAAACGCAAAACCATCGTTTGGCACAATTTCTACCGGCACGCCAAATTGCTGCTCCAATTCCGCAAGCGTGGTGTCATCCAGCATAATATCTTCCTCCGCTTTGAACATGCTTTCCGTTAACAACAATTTTTCGCCCAGTTCTTTGCCCGCCAGTCCCTTTTTCAGGTCTTTGCCGCATAGTAAGCCCGCCACGGTAATTTCTTTCCCAAACACGGTATTTTCTATTTCATACACATAAATCTGGATATTCGTCTTTTTCATGATATCATCCGCCAACTGCCGCATAAACCAGCCTGCCGCTTTCCCAGTGGCAATGCTGACGCTTTGGCAGCGCACTTCTTGCGGCTTTGACTCCGATATAGCCTGCTCAAATTCTTCCCGCATGGAAGCAATCATGCCAACCCCATTTTCAATCTGGGGAAACTCCTCATATTCCTCCGCAGGTGGAATTGTCACTTCCGCTTTGATGTAAAATTCATCGGCAAGATACACAATTCGCGATCCATACTTTTGCAGACATTGTCTCTGCCATTTTTCCACTTGCTGCACGGTTTGCCAGCAAGATGCCCGGTCAAAAGACGGTATCTCGCACAGCCCTTCCCGGTGGTCTGTTTTACCGATAGGTACTACGGATATCGAATGTATATACGGGTGCAGCTCTGTCAAATCCATTAGCGTCTGCTCTAAAACTACACCGTCATTAAATCCCGGACACAGGACAATCTGCGCATTCATGGTCATGTGGCATGCAGCAAAATCCTGCATAATTTCTAAAATATTGCCTGCAAACCGGTTGTGTAACATTTCGCAGCGCACTTTTGGGTCTGTTGCATGCACAGAAATATTGATGGGGCTGATGCGCATTTGTTTGATCCGCTCCAGCTCCTCTTGTTTCATATTAGTTAAGGTCACATAGTTCCCCTGTAAAAAAGAAAGCGCAGTGTCATCGTCTTTAAAATACAGCGATTCGCGCATTCCTTTGGGTAGCTGGTCAATGAAACAGAAAATGCATTTGTTGCTGCAGCTCTTCGCGGGCCCCAGCAACGGATAAACAAATTCAATACCCAATTCTTCATTGTCCGGGTTATCAATTTCAATGTAGAGCACCTCACCGGACACTTTTTCCACTTCCAGCTGAATTTGCGAGTCGTGGGCAAAAAAACGATATTCCAAAATAGACTGCAATTTCCAGCCATTCATTTTACGCAGCGTATCTCCCGCTTCAATACCCGCTTCCTCTGCGATGCTTCCCGGACGGACACCCGCTACCACACGATAATTTACCATGATAGTTCTTCTCCCCGAAAGCTCCAGCTGGTTGCCAGAGCCACATTTTGCTTCTTTTAGAACAAAAGAGGGTCGTATTTTTCAATACCACCCTCCCAAAATACATTAGTCTTCCGTTGCGATGACTTCTTTTCCGTTATAGTAACCGCAAGCGGCACACACTCTGTGCGGCATTTTAAACTCATGGCACTGCGGGCATCTTACCATTCCCGGCACCGCCAGTTTCCAATTTGCTCTTCTTTTGTCACGTCTTGCTTTAGATGTTTTTCTTTTTGGTACTGCCATCCAAAACACCTCCTTTATTTTTAACTGCGGTTCCTGCCCACAGCGGGCAGCACAATTAGTTTATTTCGTCAAACAGGGTATCCAACACGGCAAGCCGCGGGTCGGTCTCATTGGCGGAACAATTGCATTCAGCTACATTCCGGTCCACACCACAATGAGGACATAGCCCTTTGCAGTCTTTGCTGCACAAATATTTCGTCTCTGCCACCGAGTAAAATCCATTTAACACCATATCGTGCAAATCCAACACATTGCCCTCCAGCAAAATGGCCTCTTCCGGGATTTCCTCTGTCGCTTCCGACTGCTTGACAATGGTTTCCTCCAACGGATAAGAAAATACTGCCTGTGCTGGTTTTCCACAGCGGGCACACAATGTTTCCAGCCGTCCCCATGCTTTGGCCTCCAGCTCTAACCCTTTTCCCATGTTGGAAACCCTGCCGCTTACCTGAACCGGACCTACAAAATGAATTTGGTTGCCCAAATACTGCACATCCTCTAATTCTACAAGGCCTTCAAACGGCAGTTCATCCACGATGCCGCTCAGGACGTTTCTCACATCCAGTTGCATAATCTCGCCTCCAGCCGCATACGCATATCAAATATTATACAACGTTTTCTATTGTTTGTCAATATAATCTTTCAAATATTTTCCGCTCCCAAAATGGAGCCAAATCCGTTGCTGTGCCCGTGGCAAATTGCCACCGCCAGTGCATCCGCCGTATCATCCGGTT
>CALLNG010000109.1 GCA_938005345.1 uncultured Clostridia bacterium | reverse complement strand
AATGTTGAACTGACCGACGGCATAATGCCCTTGTTTCGCTTTGGTTAACATCTCTTTTGCAGAAACTAACATAATATCTTGTCCTCCATTTCATGATTTTTGACTATAATATAAATACAATTTATATTCTATTTTTTTATCAGGACAATCGATTTTCTGTCCTGTAATTTTTCTAAATCTTCATCTGTTTCCATTTTAATTACTTCAAACGCGCCGCATGCACCACATTGAATAGTAATCCGATTCCCAACCAGCCCCACTTGTAATTTATTTTCTCCACATAGGCAAAATAAATTTCCTCTTCGCGCAATTTCCTGCAACACATCAAGCGCCTGCCGTATTCGCTCGTCACATTCACTTAAGATCCCGTCCGTCATTTCGTACCGTTTGAGGATTTCCTGGTTGAGTTGGTTTAGTGCTTCCACTACCTCTGATTGTTCTCCGAAATAGCAAATATCATACCCACTAAGCGTACATCCCAATGAAAAAAGTGGCTGATTCCAAAATAATTTTTGGGGTACACGGAATACATGTGCTTCCTGGCACACATAACATGGGACTTCTATCAGATAATCACCCATTTTTTCTTTTGAAATAGTTCCAAGCTGAATTTGGCACACAGGACAATATGATGCAAGCGGCTGATAAGAATTAATATCAAACAGACCGATTTCCTCCAATACATCTCCTGTACAATTGGGACACTTATATCCCCATGTTTTCTTTCGCTCTATAATCATTACTGAACCTTGCACCTGCCTTTACATTCTCAAACTGCTTCTTTGCATTATTTTTTCTGTCCCAATTTCGATTCAGTTCCATGAATTAACCGTTTAATATTCTTTTGATGCCGCAGTACCGCAAGTAATCCCAATGCAATTGAAAAAATCAAATACGGTAGGTTGTCATGATGCCAAATAGCCACCGCCACCGGAAATGCCATCGCCGCTGCCAGAGAGCCTAACGATACATAGCGGGAAATCAGCATGACCACTAACGCTAATAGAAATACCCCAATTCCAATGAGCGGATCTATCATCAAAATAACCGCTGCAGATGTAGCAATTCCTTTACCGCCATGAAATCCAAAATATATAGGGAAGTTATGCCCTAAAACAGCGCAAACGCCTGCAACATAAACCGGTGTGTTTCCAT
>CALLNG010000108.1 GCA_938005345.1 uncultured Clostridia bacterium | reverse complement strand
TGTACTTATCAAAGACAAGCAAGTAGCCCCGTTGATCAACCTGAAGAATCAGCGTGCCTTCAACCGTTCTACAAATATCCTTTAGCATGTTTGCAGGATAGTAAAAACTGCACCCGTTTCCTTCAATCATAACAGCTTTGCATGTATTACTCCCACTACCGACATCGTTTTCTGTTTCCATCGCAATTTTGTCCTCCCAAAAACTTAGCTTGATATATGACATTTCGCTGCCCATTGAGGCAACTTCACAAATGTTCGTGATCTGAGCCTTGAACTCATTAAATTCAACTCTGGCCATATATGCCTGCTGCATGGAATTCAATACCCTATCGATATTCACATACTCTTGCGTCAACATTCTTGCAGAAAACATCAGCCCTTCTTTCATAAAGACTACAGATGAACCACTGATTCCGACCTCCAGCTCATCGTCGTTCCCGATCGCTCCTGCAAGATAAGAAAAAGATGTTTTCGGAAGCGTGAAGGACACACGACCGCAGCAACGCATTTCCCTGCGCGCTATAGCAGCACACCTTGAATCACAGCTTACTGCACGGACTCCATCCGGCGTAATATCAATATGAATACCCGTCAATGCCTGTGCGTCTTTGTTTTTCGCGACGGCAGCGCAAGTTTTTGCGTACATTTGTTTTAACCCCACGACCATCACCGTATCATCCGGAAAGGGCATTTCCGGACGTGGATAAACCTCGCCGCCTAATACACACATCGTGTAGATGCAATTTCCACTTTTTATTTCAATGATACCGGGCTTGACTTCTTCAAAGACTACCTCTGTTCCGTCTAGTCTAGTCAGTATATCTGTCAGCAGCTTTGCATCCATTACAAATTCTCCGCCCGTTTCAACAATAGGTTTGAACTTGCGCTGAATTGCCGCTTCCAGATTATTCGCCGTAACATACAGATACCCGTCATCCTCGTTGGCCTCAACCAAAAATCCCATAAGCTCTTTTACAGGGCCTGACTTTGGCACAACTCGAATCATTGACTTTAAATATTCCAACATAATTCTTCTGTTTACCGTAAATTTCATTACCGTGTTTCCTCCTTTAAAAACAAAAAAAACGAGAATGTCAAAGCATTTCGCTTCGTCCAATCTCGTTTTGGTGTCCAATCGTGGTTTTAATATTTTTCTAAAAATTCGCTTGGTGTTAAGATTTCCGGCCTCTCCATATCAATCTCTGAAAAATCCTTATCGCCTGTCAGCAGGATATCAACATCCGCTGTAATTGCCGAATATAGGACCATTTCATCATCGGCGTCCCTGATCTCAAACAAGTCATGGGAATCAACTACCGTAGGAGAATAAATCAGTTCATATGGTAACTCTATAAAGAATTCGTCCAAAAGTTTTTGCTTATGGGGAAACTTTCTTTTTACTACTTCATTGAGTTCATCAATCACATATGAACAAATAACAATCCTATGATATTTACTCAATTTTGTTTTTAAAACCTCCATTTTTTCAGACGGGAAGAAAATCATTGAAATGAAAATATTGGTATCAAGCATAATTCTCATTTTACTTTCCCCGCATTTCTTTTCTTATACTTTTCACATATTCCTGTAACTCGTTTTCAGTCTTGAATCCCGCCTTTTCGGCCTCTCCTTCGAATCCTTTCTGGATTTTATCAAAAGCTACCATGGCCGCATTTTCAACAAAGATTTTCCCATCCTTTTCAAAGAAAAGAATTTTATCCCCTTCTTTAATATTCATAAGTTTGCGAATACCGATAGGGATGGTTATCTGTCCTTTAGATGTAACACGTGCTATATCCATATAAAATCCTCCTTCAAAAATTCCTTATGTTCCTTACTTTCCTTACATTTATATTATATGCTATTTCTCTAAAAAAATCAATAGCTTTCACCAAATGAATTCAAAAAGTTTTAGCTAGCCAAATCAAACAAGGTTGTTTGTTCTCCTGCAACATGGGTATACCTAGATGGCTGCGCCGTATTACTCTCTGTTATACCCTTTGCCTTTCTTGCAAGAAGCATGGCTTTTTCGAGTTTCTCAGAAACGGATAATACTTCCGGCCCAACATCTTTTGAAGATGTATGTATCTGCTCGTCGTCCATCATACCATCTGCCGATATTGTTTCTTCCGTTTCAGTTTCATCCTTAATGACTGCCATCTTCTTGAATACTGCCGCAACATCTTCCACCTCATCACGGATACCTTTTGTCAGTTCTCTTGCAAGCTGCGACGTCATGTCTGAACAATCGCTCAACGCCGCAAGTCCTTCGTCTGAGAAATTCCCCTCTACTAGCGTTGCCGCTGCCAGCTTTGACGCCATCAGTTTAATGGCCCTCGCCTGCATAACACCTTTGTAATAGAGGATATACACTTCAATTCTCGGTGCTGTCTGGTTGATTCGCCATGAACGCCGTGAACTTTGGCGAAAGGTAAACAGATTGTATCCGATATTATAATAGATCAGTGTGGTGAACGTATTTAAATCTAGGCCGGTTTCAACCAATGAAGGATTTGTTATGAGTACATCTATCCCGCTGTCAACGCGCCTTTGTACCCATTCCTCACGTTTTTCCGGCTTTACTCTCTGCTCAAGAACCGCCACACGGTAACCTTTTTCCTCCAGAAGTTTTTTCAGCTTATCCTGCGTATCAATCTTAACCCAACTTGTATAAATCAATACTCGCTCGCCGTTTTTCACTTTCCTCTCTACAATATCCAACGTAGCAATATCCTTTTCATGAAGCTCATCAAAGTTTGATAACTCCTTTGGCTCCACCACCGGCTCCTCGCTTTTCGGATAATAGATCGGTTCATTGCCGTACGGCTGGTCGGGATAAGTCGTCAGCAAACTGAAAAAGCTTGACATCAGTTTTCTGGAAGTTGCGTCACGCTGATTCATGCAGCTTCTGAATTTTTCTTCAATCCTGTCATATTCCTTCTTGATTTCTTCCGGCAATTCCAGTTCTATCGGAATTTCTTCATAGTCTGGCAAGTGCTTGCCCATATCGCACAGCGACAAGAATACCGCACAGTCTATTAAAAATCTAGAATATACCAGCGGTGAAACACCTGGCCTTTGACGTTCGTTCAAAAGTTTCTTTTTACTCCGGCTGTTTGCGTTATAGTCGCTTTCATTCAGTTCATAGATAGATTCTGTAACGCCGTACTCATTATTAAAGGCAGATGGATTTTCATAATCCTTATTATCTACCTTCATCAAATGCGGCACAATACGGTACAAAAGATAGAACATCCCGCTGGAATAACCGTTGATCAGCGTTGCCGTCATACCAATGACCTTATTGCTACAGCCGACTAAGATCTCCATTGCATTTCCCTGTCCGCTGTCCCCTTTGAACTGGTGTAGCTCGTCTAAAATCACGCCGTCAATCCTGTGAAAACGTTCCGCAATATAGTTGCTCATGGAATATCTCACATAAGCTCCCTTTGCCATAAATAAGCTGTCCGGATTTGCGATGATTTCTTCAAGCTTTGCAATCACCTTTAAATCCTTTGTTTTTTCTAGATGCCGGTGAGCAAAATCACGGTAAACAAAACCGTAACCGCCTATTTTGATCCATTTATTGTATAGTACCCGTTTGTCATTCGGATTGATTACACTCCAGAGCACAGTCCCGCATTTGCGGCACTTGTGGTTCTGTGTGGTTTCCTTCTTAAAGAAGAATTGGTCGGCTCGCACGACATAATGTGTTCCGTCCGCCACCAGATCCATTTCAATTTCCTTACCACAACACGGACAAAGATATGCTTTTCTAGTCTTGGAATACACAGCTGCTGGCTGCTTCATATATCCGTCTCTTGCACGTTCTTTTGATAAAACAGCGTATATTGTACTTTTACCGTTTTCAAATTCTCTGTGCAGCTTATCTATATCGGACATACTATATACAACCGCCGCTTTTGTATCCGGCAGCGTTTCCTCGATCTCGCGCACCCATTTTTTCGTAACGTGGGAGGGGCACATAATGATGTTGAAAGACTTTTCTGTGCCTTTTTTCTTCTGCGAAGCCCATAGTCCGTGCAGCGCGCCGAGAGCAGTCGATCCGATCTTGGTTTTTCCAGAACCGCATTCCGCGATGATGAGGGCAGCCCGCTTTCGTTCAAGCTGGCGTTTGACAGCCTCCGCCACCGCGAGCTGCGCGTCATAAAGAGAATAGCCCGCGTGCTGCGTGACAAAGTCGTTGATGGCCAACACTTCATCAGAGAGGGGC
>CALLNG010000107.1 GCA_938005345.1 uncultured Clostridia bacterium | reverse complement strand
ATGTGCGGCGACCCAGCAGTATATACACGGGGCAGAGAATATATGGTTCGCGGAAAAGTAAAACAGATTGAAGATGAACCGGCCCATCTCAAAGCAGTGGTACAGGGAAAGAGGGAGTATACTGTTCATGTTCAACATAATGGTACAAAGATTGAATCATTTACCTGTGAATGTCCATACTTTCAAACTTGGGGTGTCATGTGCAAGCATGTGGTAGCAGCGCTAGAGAAGGCGGCACTGGAGAATGAGGCCGAGAATCCAGAAGAGGTTGAAAGAAAAAAACAACAATGGGCAAAAAAGCATTTTTTGCAGGGAATGGCATCTGTTCATATGAAATCGGCACAAAATTTTGTAAAAATTATGCCGGTACTGGATTTAGAAAAAACAAATTATGGCTATTTAGCATCGCTTTCACTGAAAATTGGCATAGACCGCCTGTATGTAATCAAAGATTTAGGCGAGTTTTTTGCAGCTGTCATGGAGGATAAATCCATTGCGTTTGGCAAACAGTTTGTTTTTCATCCTGGCCTGTATACCTACGCGCCGGATACGGCGGGGTTAATGGAGTATTTACAGCTTTTATACCAGGTACGCAGCGGCCAGTCTATGGGGCGGAAGATGCTGATTGATGAAACGCATAAGAAAAGGATATTCCAGGAGCTAGCGTGTGCAGAAGATATTGAGATTTATCAAGATCAACGGCTGCAGCTGAACAATAAGGTGCGGCAGGATGACGTGCCGCTCCATCTTCAAATACTAAAGAGAGACGGATATTTTGTTTTGCAATATGGGGAACTGGCAGAAGTGGCATTTCTTGCCGCTGATGGCAGCGTGGTGCTGTATAACGGCGACATTTATGTGCCAAGCGTTCCGCAGGCGAAAGTGCTGGACCTTTTGCATAAGGCGGCTCTGGCTGATGGAAGGTATTATATTGAATTTTCAGATGCAGAACGGGAAGTGCTGATAACACAGATCGTTCCACGATGCAAAAGTGGATTTCTTCTGGAAATTGATGATGCTATTAAGCAGGACTTAATTATGGAAGAACTGCTGATAAAGATGTACCTGGATACAGATGGATATGGTAGGGTTTTAGGTCGCGTTTTATTTTGCTACGGCACAATTAGCTTTAACCATTTTGCAGGAGAGGTACCCGAGACAGAAAAGGTTTTGATACGGGATAGGCGCCGTGAAAATGCATTTATACGTTTGTTAGCAAAACAGGGTTTTTTTGTAGAAAAAGGAATGGCAGTACTGGAAAAAGAAAACCAGTTGTATGATTTTCTACGCGAAGGCGTTGGTGAAGTTCAAAAAATAGCACAAGTATATTATAGTGATGGCTTCACCCAATTAAAAATCCATGCGCCTTCCGCAACGAGCGGTGCAGTGCGAATAAATAATGAAGGGTTACTGGAGTTTTCCTTTGAATTTGAGGATTTTTCGCAGGAAGAATTGGCGCAAATTTTTCAGGATATCCGTAGCAAGCGAAAATATCATCGGCTAAAAAATGGAACATTTGTAGATTTAGCGGCGGCGGGACTGCGAAATGCATATGAAATGCTGCAAAATTTGGATGTGCAAACGGTTGATGTGAAAAAGCCTATTGTTGTACCGGCTTACCGGGCATTTTATTTAGAAAAAATGATGGAAACAGGTCATAAAATCAAGACGGATCCAGCTTTCCAAAATCTAATTGAACGTGTCATACATCCTCAGCAAAGTGATATTGTACCGCCGGCGCCTTTGGCGGCCGTCATGCGTGATTATCAGATGACGGGATTCAAATGGTTTGAAATGTTAGCAGCTTGTGGATTTGGCGGCATCATGGCAGATGATATGGGGCTTGGAAAGACACTGCAAACGATTGCCTTTTTAGCGGCGGAATATCAAAAACATGGCGTTCCATCTTTGGTGGTGGCGCCAACTTCCTTAATTTATAACTGGCAAGCGGAATTTGAAAAATTTATGCCGGAAATGAAAATTCAGGTGGTACAGGGCCAGCCGGCAGAGCGGCGCAACATGCTGAAAGACATCAGCGGCTATCAGGTGTTCATTACGTCCTATGGGCTGATTCGCCGGGATTTGCCGCTTTATTTGGAACATACCTTTGATTACTGCATTATAGACGAGGCGCAGCATATTAAAAATCCCAATACATCCGGAGCAAAAGCGGTCAAAAGTTTGAGAGCAAATGGATACTTTGCCCTGACAGGAACGCCGATTGAAAACAATTTAACGGAGTTGTGGTCGATTTTTGATTTTGTCATGCCAGGGTACTTATTAGGCCGGTCGAAATTCCGGCGACTTTATGAAATTCCGATTGTGCGTCACAAAGACCGGGAAGCGCTGGAGGGATTGCAAAAGCAAATTAAACCGTTTGTTATCCGGCGGCTGAAGAAAAATGTGTTGAAAGAATTACCAGAAAAAATTGAGAGTTATATGGTTTGCGACTTAAACGAAGAACAAAAACGATTATATCTGGCATATGCAGCGCAGGCTAAAGCGGACATTCAAAGGCTGGATGAAGAAAAAGGATTTCAAAAGAGCCGGATTGAGATTTTGTCCATTATCACAAGGCTGCGGCAGCTATGCTGTCATCCCGGCATGTTTTTGGAGGATTATACGGGCGGCAGTGGGAAACTGGATATGCTGATAGAATTGATTGAAGATGCCCTGCAAGCGGGACGGCGTATTTTGATTTTTTCGCAGTTTACCTCCATGCTTCGATTAATAGCGGAGGAACTGGAACGGATAGAGGTGGAATACTTTTATTTAGACGGCACTGTTAGCAGTGTGAAACGTTTAGACATGACCTATGCGTTTAATCATGGGATGCGGGATGTCTTTTTGATATCGCTTAAAGCGGGCGGTACAGGACTGAACCTTGCTACAGCGGATATGGTAATACATGTGGATCCATGGTGGAATCCTGCTGTAGAAAATCAAGCAACAGATCGGGCCCACCGGATTGGACAAACAAAAATTGTACAAGTTGTAAAATTGGTGACGCGTGGGACAATT
>CALLNG010000106.1 GCA_938005345.1 uncultured Clostridia bacterium | reverse complement strand
TTCACTAAAATATTTAGATCCAATTGCCTATGCTGAAATTGACCAAATGGTCAAGGAAAAAGAAAGTCAGAATCATGACTATATTGACACCATTAAAAAGGAATTGGAGGAAAAGTTAGAGGAAATTCATATCAAAGGAGATGTCATGGGGAGGGTTAAACACCACTACAGCATTTTCCGTAAAACATTTGCACAGGGGCGGGAATTTGACGAAATCTATGATATTTTTGCGCTGCGCGTCATTGTGAACACCGTTGCGGAATGTTATGCAGTTTTGGGTGCCATTCATGATATGTATAAACCTATTCCGGGACGCATTAAAGATTATATTGCCATGCCAAAGCCCAATATGTACCAATCGCTGCATACGACGGTAGTGGGGAAAAACGGAACCCCCTTTGAGATTCAAATTCGGACGCATGAAATGCACCATGTGGCGGAATATGGTATTGCGGCGCACTGGAAATATAAACAAGGAATCAGTAAATCCAGTATCGAATCCAAACTCGCGTGGATTCGTCAAATTATGGAATTGCAGGATACGCTGACAGATGATGAAGAATTTATGAAAGCACTCAAGACGGACATGTTTGCAGACCAGGTGTTTGTGTTCACACCCAAAGGAGATGTCATTGCATTGCCGGCCGGTGCCTGTCCGATTGATTTTGCCTACAGCATCCATAGCGCGATTGGCGCTAAAATGATGGGCGCTAAGGTGAATGGGAAATTAGTTCCGCTGGATTATACGTTGCAAAATGGGGATATCGTAGACATTTTGACGAGCAAATCCGTGCATGGGCCTAGCCGGGATTGGCTGAAAATTGTGAAAACCTCCAGCGCCCGGAGTAAAATTAACCAATGGTTCAAAAAGGAACGGCGGGAAGAAAACATTCAGCATGGCAAAGAACTCATAGATAAAGAAGTCAAAAAATCGGGGTATACCCATGCACAGCTGTTCGATGAGGCTACGTTGGAGCAGGTCATGCGTAAGCATAATTTCAGCAATATGGACGACCTGTATAGCGCAGTAGGCTATGGTGGGATCACTGCTGCAAAAATTATTAACAAACTGCGGGAAGAATACCGCAAACGGGTGAAAGAGGATGCGGTGGAGCCGCAGACAACCGGAGAACAAAAAACGGCAAAATATACTACGAGCAGCAATGGCGTGATTGTTAAAGGAATAGACAACTGTTTGGTGCGGCTATCCCGTTGCTGCAATCCGGTACCGGGTGATGATATTGTTGGATATATCACGCGCGGACGGGGTGTTTCCGTGCATCGGAAAGATTGTGCGAATGTGCAGAAAAATGTGATTGGGGACGGGGAAAGCGACCGTTTGATTCCTGTAGAGTGGGAGACACAAAGTACGGGTTCTTACATGGCGGAATTGTATTTGCTAGCGGACGACCGTGCCACCCTTTTGGCAGATATTACTGCGACTATTTCCCTTTTGAAATTGTATACGCACAGTTTGAATGCGCGCATGGATAAAGACCATTTGTCCCATGTCACGCTCATGGTGGAAGTGCAAAACTCTGGGCAGCTGGATACGTTAATCAGCAAATTGATGAGCATAAAAGGTGTCATGAAAGTGGTTCGTAACAAACAATGAGGAGGAATAACATGCAAATTGAAAAAATACCGGTTGGCATGATGGAGGCCAACTGTTATTTGATAGAAGACGAGGGAACAAAACAAGCGGCGGTCATTGACCCAGGAGCAGACGGTCCGATGATTCTAAAACGGCTGTATGAGCGGGGATTGACACTCACTTATATTTTGTTGACGCACACTCATTATGACCATATCGGGGCAGCGGCGCAGCTGAAACGGGAGACAGGAGCAAAAATTGCAGTATCCGCAGAGGATGCGGCGGGGCTGTCTGATAGAAGGTGGAATTTGACTGCATTTACAGGCGGGACAGTGGAACCGGCGCAAGCGGATATTTTGCTGCACGACGGCCAGGTGCTGCAGCTGGGAGGACAGAGTATAGAGGTGCTGCTGACGCCTGGACATACACGGGGAGGCGTTTGTTTCCTGGTGGGGAAAGAATTATTTTCTGGTGACACATTATTTGATTGTAATATAGGGCGCTGTGATTTGCCGGGCGGCGATATGCAGACGCTGGTGCAATCCATACAAACAAAATTGATGCCGTTGGATGACGAGATTCGTGTCTATCCGGGACATGGACCCAATACAACGATTGGAAGAGAACGTGCCGGGAATCCTTATGTACGGTGTGAAAAATGAGGGATGGGTTTGAATATTTATATAGAAGGGCATAACTGTAGTGTGCCGTTAATGGAAATGGTACACGCTATGACGGGGGAAAAAGCGTTGGTTTTGGAGGAAAGGAAACCGGGAGATTTCACGGAAAGCCGCCTGGAACAAGAGCCGGAGGGGTTCTGCATTGCAACGACGATTTCAGTCGATGGAAAAACGTATGAAAATCGGTTTCACAGTCCGGTTTTACAGCCAAGCCGGAAACAGCTAACCAACGCAGTGAAGCTGAGTTATTATGACCTGGCCTGCCAGGTATACAAAAAAAAGCAGCCATGGGGTGCGCTGACAGGCATCCGTCCGGCAAAGATGGCAATGCGGTGTATTCGGCAGGGGATGAATGAAGAGCAGACACTGCGGCATTTGTATGATCAATATCGGCTGGGTGGGGAAAAAGCGGCGCTTTCCTACCAGGTCGCCTGCCGTGAAGCAGAAATCTTACGCAAACGTCCTCTGAAAGGTGCAAGCTTGTATATTGGTATCCCCTTTTGTCCGACCAAATGTTTATACTGCTCCTTTGTATCGCAGCCGCTGTCCAAGCAGCAACGCTATGTAGCGCCTTATGTGGAGGCACTCAAACAGGAAATTGCTGCAACAGCGGATATTATGAAGGAAGCGGGATTGCCGCTGGACACCATATATATGGGCGGCGGTACCCCCACTGCAGGCAGCATCGAGTACTGGCAGTGCAGTAGCTGCGGCAAATATTTTGCAGACAGTGCGGCAGTATTTTGATGTAGACCACGTGATGGAATTCACAGTGGAGGCAGGACGGCCTGATACGATTACAAGAGAAAAACTTGAGGCTATCCGTTGCGGTGGTGCACACCGCATCAGCATTAATCCGCAGACCATGCAAGACGGCGTTCTGCAAAAGATCGGGCGGCGGCACACCAAACAGGAGTTCATTCAAGCGTTTTGCCTTGCACGGGAGATGGGCTTTACCCATATCAATACTGACGTGATTGCAGGGCTTCCGGGAGAAAGTCTGGAGGGGTTTTGCGCATCTTTGAGGGAATTGGTATCCCTACAGCCGGATGCAGTCACTGTACATACGATGTGCCTGAAAACTGGGGCGGACTTAAAGCGCAACGTAGCCCTATATCCTGTGTCTGGACAGGTGGATGAAATGCTGCGTTTTGCAAAATCATATTTGGGACAGCAGGGAATGGAGCCATATTATATGTACCGGCAAAAGGATACGCTGCAAAATTTGGAAAACACAGGGTTTGCGAAGCCGGAGAAAGAAAGTTTGTATAATATTTTAATGATGGAAGATTTAACGCCGGTGTTTGCAGTGGGTGCAGGCGGCGTGAGTCATATGTATTTGCCAGGCAGCGGCCAGGTCGTTCGGGCGTTTAATATGAAATATGCCCCGGAATATATAAGTGATGTGCCAGAAATGATTCGGCGCAAGCGGGA
>CALLNG010000105.1 GCA_938005345.1 uncultured Clostridia bacterium | reverse complement strand
CACCTTCATTCAGATAGTCCAGTATATCCCTGAAATGGCGATGCTCAATACTGCCATCTGCCATAGAAAGATGCATAAGTCTGGAAGAACTTCTGTCCTCCAGCGGATCCTGGGCGATCAGCTCCTGAGGGAGCTCATAGTAAAAATCAGATGTTCTCATCTTTGGATTCCTCCTCTTTCCACTGCTTTTTCAGCTGCCGCACAAAATTCCATTCTTTGTTGGTGAGATCTGCCTTTTTCAGCAGATCCGGGCGCCTTCTGGCTGTACGAATGATAGACTGCTCTCTGCGCCACTTCTCTATATTTGCATGATGACCGGACATAAGAACCTCCGGAACCTTTTTACCATGCCACTCTTCCGGGCGGCTGTACTGGGGATATTCCAGAAGATTTCCTGCAAAGGACTCGGTCTCGCCAGACTCCTGATTGCTGAGCACGCCTGGAACCATGCGGGAAATAGAATCCATCATAACCATGGCCGGAAGCTCGCCGCCTGTAAGCACATAATCTCCGATAGACACATAATCCGTCACAATTTCCTCCAGAACACGCTCATCAATCCCCTCATAGTGGCCGCAAAGCAAAATAAGCTGGTCATACTCCGCCAATTCCTTTGCCATCTGCTGCGTTAACACCTTTCCCTGCGGCGACAAGTACACCGTCAAATGTTTGCCGCATTTGGGAACGCTTTCATGCGCACGCACCACCGCTCCCGGCGCCATTACCAGTCCGGTCCCGCCACCGTAGGCATAATCGTCCACCTTGTTGTGTTTGTTCTGGGCAAAATCCCGGATATTCACAAACGAAAACGCCAAAATTCCTTTCTGTTCCGCCCGCCCTAAAATGCTCTCTCCCAGCACCGCGCGCATCATATCCGGAAACAGTGTCAAAATATCAAACCGCACCGATACCACCTATCTATCCTGCGGAAATGTCGTCATGCCCTCAATCAGCCGCACCCGCATTTCCTTTTTTTCTACTTGAATGTCCAAAATAAATTCTTTTACCGCCGGAATTAATGTTTCCTCCCCCTGTTCACCCAGGACACGGTAAACATCGTTTGCCCCGGTCGGCCAAACTTCTTTCAGTTTGCCAATAGATGTGCCGTCTTCCAACAGCACCTTCATTCCAATCAAATCGCGGATGTAATATACGCCTTCTTCAGTGGGAGGAAACTGGTCCTCCGGCAGTGTCACGGTTGCACCTACCAACTGCCGCGCTTCTTCGACGGATTGGATTCCCTCCAGCAAAAGCCCCACGCAATTTTTAATTGGTACCGCGCGCAAGACGCGCCGAGGCGTCCCCTGGCACCAAATCTGCTTTGCTCCTTCAAATACGGCAAAATCGCTGTCCTGGGGCAATACTTTGATTTCTCCCCGCAGCCCGCGTACATTGACAACTTTTCCAATCGTGATTTGCTCTGCCATTTCCGTCCTTTCCGCCTTTCTCCTAGAAATAAAGGATACCGAAGCCTCCGCTCAAGTATCCCTTTTCCTACTCTTATTATTGAAGTATTTCTACCACTGCGCGCCGGTTTTCCTTGCTTGCTGCTGCTTTCACAACAGTCCGGATTGATTTGGCAATTCTGCCCTGTTTCCCAATGACTTTACCCATATCATCCGCATGTACGCGCAATTCTAAAATGATTGATTGTTCTCCGTCCACTTCTGATACTGACACATCTTCTGGATGATCCACCAGAGATTTTGCAATTAGTTCCAGCAATTCTTTCATGAATAAAGCCCCTCCAACTTGTTCCATTTGTTCCTTACTTTTCTAAACAACCGCTTTTTTTCAACAAAGCGCGAACGGTATCCGTCGGCTGTGCGCCGCAGGACAGCCATTTCTGTGCCTTTTCCGCGTCGATATTGATTTCACCGGGGTTCTTCAGCGGATTATATGTTCCGATTTCTTCGATGAACCGGCCGTCACGCGGCGATCTTGCGTCTGCTACTACCACTCTGTAAAACGGAGCTTTTTTCGCGCCCATTCTACGCAAACGAATTTTTACTGCCATCTGTTTCACCTCCTTCAAAGGATGATTCCCAGGCGGATCGTTGCCCGCACCCTCTATTAAAATGGGAACCGGAATCCCTTTTTCCCTCGTTTTTTCATGGATTTGGGTATTTTCTTTTGGTTCATTTGTTTGAACATCTTCTGCATCATTTGAAACTGTTTCAACAGTGCGTTGACGTCCTGTACCTTCATACCGCTTCCCTGCGCAATCCGCTGTTTCCGGCTGGAATTGAGGATATTGGGGTTACGGCGTTCCTCCGGCGTCATGGATAAAATAATCGCTTCGATACGGTCCACCTTCCGGTCGTCCACTTCCGCGCCCTCCAGCGCCTGTGCGTTGATGCCGGGCAGCATGCCCACCAACTGGGATAGCGGCCCCATCTTTTTCATTTGGTGCAGCTGTTCTAAAAACTCTTCCAGGGTAAACTGGTTTTTCCGGAGTTTTTCCTCCAGCTCCTTGGCTTGCTTTTCGTCAAACGCGTCCTGCGCTTTGTCAATCAGCGTCAGTACGTCTCCCATGCCCAAAATGCGCGACGCCATCCGGTCTGGGTGAAATTCTTCCAAATCCGTCATTTTTTCACCCATACCAGCAAATTTAATGGGTTTACCCGTCACTGCGCGTACGCTCAGCGCCGCACCGCCACGCGCATCCCCGTCCAGCTTAGTTAAAATAACGCCCGTGATATCCAATTGCTGATGAAAACTCTCCGCCACATTCACAGCATCCTGACCCGTCATAGCGTCCAGCACCAGCAAAATTTCCTGTGGCTCTACCGCTTCCTTAATGCCCAGCAGCTCTGCCATCAGCGCTTCATCAATATGCAACCGCCCTGCCGTATCCAAAATGACTACGTCGTTTCCATGGTCTTTTGCGTGCTTCACCGCTTCTTCCGCGATTTCCACCGGGTTGATTTCTCCCATCGTGAACACTGGGGTTTCCACCTGGCCTCCCACGACTTGCAGCTGTTTGATTGCCGCCGGCCGATAAATGTCACAAGCCACCAAAAGCGGCCGTTTTCCTTTTTTCTTTAAATTCATGGCCAGTTTGGCGCTCGCCGTGGTCTTACCCGCTCCTTGCAGTCCCACCATCATAATCACAGTGGGCGGCTTGGATGCCATAATCAATTTTTCATGTTCTCCGCCCATCAGGGCAACTAGCTCTTCCCGCACAATCTTGATGATGTGCTGCGCGGGCGTCAGGCTTTCCAACACTTCCGCGCCTACGGCCCGTTCAGAGACCTTTCCAACAAACTCTTTGACCACCTTAAAGTTTACATCAGCTTCCAGTAGCGCCAGCCGCACTTCCCGCATGGCTTCTCTTACGTCTGCCTCGCTGACCTTACCCTTGCCACGGATTTTCTTAAAGGTACCCTGGAGTTTTTCCATTAGATTATCAAATGCCATTGTTTTTATACCTCTTCCAACACATTGTCGATTTTTTCCATAATTTCCTGCTTGTCCGGCCCTTGCAGGCGCATCACGCCGCTTCGGATGATTTCTAAATCTGCCTTTACCCGCCGGAACCGGCTGCAAAGCCCCAGTTTTTCTTCATATTCCAACAACAGCTTTTCGCTTTTCTTCTCTGCGTCATGCACCCCTTGCCTGGTGATGCCTAGCGTCCCGGCGATTTCTGCCAGGGAATAATCTTCGTTATAATACAGTTCCATGACCTGAAACTGCTTTTCCGTGAGCAATGCACCGTAAAAATCCAGCAAAACAGAAAATTCTAAATTCTTTGGCATTTTTTTCTACACCAGTTTCTCTGTAAAGTAAACTACTTTACACATTATACTGTATTGTGTCTCATTTGTCAAGAAAAATTTCCTCTTTTTTTACAAAAACTCCCGGCGCACTTACGCGCCGGGAGTCTAAATATAACGCGGACACCCTATTTCCACTCCTATCCGGGCGCCGTTTTCTCTATGGATATAACGTCATTTTAATAGTATGGTAACCCGTCATCACTTCTTTTTTCCGTTCCATCCAATGCCGGCCGCAGCAACACCGTCAAGGTATAGGGCGTCTGGTACACTGAATTTGCCGTATGCGGTTGTACATCCGTGCCCCAACATACCGCTTCCAGCGATAAAACCGTACGGTCTAGATCCCGCCATAATACGTTTGCACTGTTTAACCCGCCGTCCTCCAACTGCGAAAATGTCTGGTCTGACTGTGCATAGGGTGCAAATGCAATTTGATCCTGCAATATTTGATAGACCGTCCCGCTAGCTGTACGCAGCTGCTGCGCGGAGTCAAATGATGCGGCGTATAATCCCGATACCAGTTCACCGTCCTGGGAAAACCGCCAAACCGGATAGAAAGAAATCCCTGCTATTGTAATTGGTTCTTGGGCGGCCCATACTTGCAACGCTTCCTCCTGCCACACGGTCATGTTTTGCCGCTGCAATCCCAGGGCTTCGGGCGTTTGTCCCCATGGTGCCCCGCCAAACCGGAACCGATTATCCTGTGCCACTGGAAACAAGTCCCCACCTTCCCCAATGCCAAAAAATAGTTCTACGATAACCGAAACCGCCTTTTCCCTCGTTACCTGCTTCGGATAATCTTCTCCCATCTGCTGGTTCCATCTGTCTGCCAACCAAGCATGCTGTTCTGGAACAGACTGGGCACGGAACAAAAGCTGCTGTATTTGCACCGATGGGATGGCCTGATCCAGCGCGCAAACCGCTTTGTCCTCCTCCCGTAGCACTTGCTGCTGATAGAGCACATTCATTTCTGGATATGCCCAATGCTCTGCCGGAACCCAGGAAATGGACGTTCGTACGTTCTCCGGCTGCGCATGCACCCCCGCCTGCTGCATGGCCCGCAGCGTCATAGCGCAGCATTCTGCCCATGTGACAGGCTGCTGAAGCTGGTAGCTGCCGTTTTCATCCCCGCGTAAAATGCCTTGCTGTACTGCTATTGAAACGGCGCTTTGCCCTGCCGTCTGAACCGCACTCTGCTCCACTGGCTGCGCCGCTGCCACTGCTGCCTGTGCCGCCAAAAGGCTGGCGCATAGCAGCAAGCTCCCTGCTTTCCGTTTCTTCTTTTTCATGCCTATCCCACCTTTTGCATTAATTTCCAAATAATAAATAACTATCATTATAATAGGATGTGGAACCATACACTGTATAATTTAATCCAAATGTCACAATACCGCTATGTTCCAGACTCGTCATTTTCAAAGCTTGTGTAGAACTCATATCATCGTTTAAGTTGGAAAAAGAAACATCTTTTGCAGGATGATACTGGTATAAAGAAATCTCATTTTTATAATTATTACGGAGTAATTCTGCCGTTCCGCTTGAAATGTCATATAAATCCCCCAATGTACTAAATGAAACAGCAAAATCTTCCACTACAGAACCAGCAGAAGACGTCCAACTAGCTCTCATTACTGTTGGGCGATAATAAAGGTTAAAATAATAATCAGAAAACGCTTGATATATAGCTGTCGTATAAAAAACAATGTCTGCTAAATCTTTATGATTTCTAATGGTATTCATACCATCTTCATCCGCCAACGTAAAAGAATTAACCAATGTTCCACCCTCTGCAATATATGGAATAACCGTTTGCACTTTTACGCTGTTTCCTTCTAAGGTTCTTATCTGAATTACTTTTTCTTCGTTAGCACCAGCTCTTGTTGAAATTCCCTTTGATACTGACACAATATTTTCCAAAGACAGTTCTTCTTCCATCCCGCCTTGTTGTACTATGTCTTGTAAAATCATTTCATATATTTCATTTTGTGTCAATTCTACCTCTTGGGCATAACTACAGATTGGAACCGCCACCCATGTGAAGAGAACTAAAACTAAACTAATGGAAATGTTAAAATGAGTATGTCTTTTCTTCATAAGTAAATGTCCCCTTTCTAAAAATAAACTGCGAAATCGACTTTGGATTTAAACTAACAATAATTGCATCCCGTACATTCCTCAATATTGATCTATATATCCAATGCTCTCCCCTCCACTTCATTATTTTTATGAATTTTATATAATAACAAATCATATTTTATGATAATATTATAACATTTTTTAGTTACCTCGTAAACTATTTTAGTGTATTTTATATAATATTTTCTTCTCACTTCATCGGCTAATAGATTTTTTATACTGGAGGGGTGTTTGCCCGCAAATATTCTTAAAGCAACGGTTAAAATTGGATAGGCTGCCAAACCCGCACAGCGCATAAATCGTGCTTACCCGCAAGTTGGTTTTACGCAGAAGCTGTTTTGCTTTGGAGATCCGCAGCTCCGTAATATATTCCAATATGGTTTTACCCATGCACTGCTTAAACAGTCGGCATAAGTGAAATTCACTGATATAGAAATGCTCCGCTAAAGCAGATATACAAAGGGATTTGTCATAATGGGTATTGAGATATTGCAAAACATTGGCAATTTGCTGATAGCTGCCAGCCGTGATGATTTTCTCCTGCGCCATGTTGCTATAAGATAAAAACAAGGACAATAGCTTCATTACCGCCCCCTGCACAGCCATTGTATAACCTGCATTTTGCCGCCGGATTGCCTGCTTAATGCATGCGATTTCCGCGCGTATACGCACGAAATCGCTGGCTGTAGGCGAGACGATGCATACCTCTTCCTGCAACACAGAAAAAATACCGTTTCCTCCAGCAGCCTGCTCCACCCAGTTGGAAGAAAAACTGCATGTTAACCTGGTATATCGCGATTCTCCGGAATTGATGGTACGATGGGGGGTATGTGGCTTTATTATAAACAAATCGCCCGCCGACACCTCAAAAAATTGTTCGTTCACAAATAGATGACGCTGTCCGCTGACAAGTATATAAAATTCATAGTTATCATGCATATGATTTTCCAGCATATGGTTTTGCCGGTATTCCCGCCAGGAAACTGCAAAACCTCCATTTTCATTTTCATAATCCGCTTTCATTGCAAACCGCTCCTTTCCCTAAAGTATAGCATGAATAATAGCAAGATTCAAGAAGTTTTATTAAATTCTCGCAAAATATTCTCATATTTTTGTGCTATAATGAGAGCAAAACAAAAGGAGGGCTCCTGACATGGAAAAAACTGCACTTGATTATGCAAAACTAGCTTGTGCTGCCATCATGCAAACCTGCAAACCAGAGGATTTGCCGCCAAAAGGACACTTTCATTACCGCCAGGGCGTCTTTTTGTCCGGCATGCAGGAAACCTATCATCTGACTAAAGACGAATCCTATGCCAGCTATAGCAAGGCATGGATAGATGCAATGATAACAGAGACGGGAGATTTCGTATTTCAGATTCCGGATGAACTAGACGACATGCAGCCCGGTATTCTATTATTTGAACTTTATGAGCGGACGGGAGACAAGCGGTATAAAAAGGCGCTGGACACCATCGCGTCTTATTTCCGGCATTGGAAGTGTACAGAGGAAGGTGGCTTTTGGCACAAAGGAACACATAAAAATGAAATGTGGCTGGATGGCATGTACATGGCAGGGCCTTTTCTGGCTGAATATGGAAAGACCTACCAGGAACCTGCTTTTTTTGATACTGTCCACCTGCAAATGTCACTGATGAAGCAACACCAGCGCGATGAAAAAACAGGGCTATACTATCATGCATGGGACGCCACAAAAAGTTTATGGTGGGCGGACAAAGAAACCGGCTGCTCTTCCTATTTCTGGGGCAGAGCAGTGGGTTGGTATGCTGTCGCCATGTTCCAAATTGCAGATATTCTGCCGGAAACCTATGAAAAGCGGCAGGATTTCATCACAACCGGTGTACAACTTCTGCAAGCACTTCTGAATTACCAAGATGCGCGCAGCGGCCTGTGGTACCAGGTGCTGGACCGGGGCGCATGGAAGGACAACTGGCCTGAAATTTCCTGCTCTTGCCTGTTTACCTATGCGCTTTGCATGGCCATCCGCATGGGATGCCTCAGCGAAACCTACAAGGCCTATGCCCAAAAAGGCTACAATGGCATTGTGCAAACACTGGGCTACGATGAAGAAGGCCGACTGCTTGTGCAGGGTGTATGCGTTGGTACAGGCGTTTGCAACTATGACGGTTATGTCAACCGTCCGGTATCTACCAACGATTTACATGGTATAGGCGCATTTCTTTTGATGTGCTGCGAATACTACCGGTTATTCCAGACAGAATAAAAAAAACGAACACCGGCTTCACGCCACAAGGCGTGAAGCCGGTGTTTGCTACTTCACGGTCTATTTACTTGCAAACGTAAAACTGTTCACCACATGATACAAAATATCTAAATGGTACTCGCTGGCATAAACGTCTGATACCGCGATGGAGACGGTGTACATCTTGCCGTTATGGATGGTCACATAGACTTCATAATGGATAGCCGCACCGTCCGGGTCTTGAATCATGGTGTATTTCCGGCAGGTTTCTCTGCCCAGTTTACCAGTGGATGCCTGAAAATCCGCAAATCCGTTTTGTTCGGCGTTTTCCTTGAGCCATTGTCCATAGGAAGCGCTCATTTGACTATATGTCATGTCGACATTTTGTACCGATACCCCGACAGAACTAAACGTCGAGTCCGACACACCATAGACTTCTACAGAATCGGACTGCTGTTTCTGCCAGTTATTTGGAATTTCAGCGGACCAGCCCGCATCTCCCGTCACGGTCCGATATGTCACATCTTCCAACAACAGGTCAAACTAAATTATGATTGTCCCCCCTTTCCCATTCATTCTTTAACTTTCAAACTAAAAGAATGAATAAATCCTCTTTATAGTAGTATACCATAATCTAACAAAAAAGGCAACTGTTTTTGTATTTTGTCATTATTTTGTATCTTTTTCCAACAAAAGCTGGCCCAGAAATGTGCCGCCGCGTTCTTCCAAAAGACGAACGTACACAATTTTACCCTGCACATCTGTTTCACTTGCAAATGAGACCAGCATAAAATTTTCCGTATGTCCTTCAAAGTGGCCTTTTTTGCCACGCTCCGCCAAAACGCGGACTGTTCTGCCAAGATACCGCTTTCCAAACGCCTGCTGCAGCTGCTGCGCTACGTGCTGCATATCGGCGGCACGCTGTTTTTTCACTTGCTCCGGTACCTGGTCCGGCATTTGTGCGGCACGCGTACCAGGCCGCTTGGAATAAGGAAACACATGCATTCTCGCAAACCCAATCTCTTTTGCAAATGCCCTGCTTTGCTGAAACTCTTCTTCTGTTTCCCCCGGGAATCCCACCATCAAATCAGTGGTTATAGCGGCATCTGGAAAGG
>CALLNG010000104.1 GCA_938005345.1 uncultured Clostridia bacterium | reverse complement strand
CGATTTTATTAATCAATTAATGAACTCCACCACCGTGGCACAAATGCAGGAAGTACTTCTTTCTATGATATCTTCAATCTGTCCTACCCCTGAAAAAAGTCTATCATCAAATGGTTTAATAACAGATATTATGGAATATATAGAACTAAATTATACTGATGTTAATTTATCTCCCACATTAGTAGGCGAACATTTTCAGTTGACTAGTTCTTACTTATCCAATATTTTTAAGGATAAAACGAATTATTCTATTTTTTACTATATACATTATGTGCGAATAACACATGCAAAAAAGTTATTGGCTGAAACAAATAAAAAGATTGAAGAAATAATTTCTATGGTAGGCTACACGAATCGCGCTACCTTCTCAAGATTTTTCAAGAAATTTGAAGGTATTACAGCTGGAAAATATAGAGAAATCCATTCTAATCGATAATTCAAAAAGGCCATTCTTGCAAAAATTCACATGAAACATGAATTTTACAAGTTATGGCCTTTTTTATACACATATAAGGTTGATCCTTTATGATGGTTAAAACTTTATTTTATTTAATTCTGATTCATTGCGCTCAATGGTAACAGTACTTGCAGCCTCTTCCAATGATTGTTCAAATTGAGTAGACAATGCTTCATTGGCCAAATAATCCGCACCTGTTACATTTTGTTGAATTTGTTGTGACTTGAATTCTTCATAGTCTGCCTCTGTCAGTTCAATTCGTTTTAAAATATGGAAGCCACTTGCCCCTTTCACTACATTACTGATTTCACCTGGAACCAATGCATAAGCTGCCTCTTCAAAGGGTGGATCCATCATATCATGTCCAAAGATGTACCCGTTTGGATTGGTAGCCAAACCCGGATCCTCCGATAATTCGTTCATGAGCGTATCAAAATCAGCCCCACCTTGTAGCTGTGCCAAAGTGTCTTTCGCATTTTGTTCTGCCTCAGCAACTACAGTATCATCCAATGGTTGACGATTATCATCTACAGTTCTAAACAAAATATGTTTCGCCTTTACATAGTTATCAAAGAAATAGGTTTGATAGTCTTCTTCTGTCAACTGAAAATCTGGATCGGTTTGCATATACTGTTCTAATAGACGGCTTAACAAATAATTTTTTTCAAAAATGCTTTTGACAGCATCATCGGTTGTCCCTATTTCCTTCAAATAAGCATTATATTGAGATTCACTGCCAGCACTTTGAATGATTTGTTCGCGATATTGCCGGACATATTGATTACTTTCATTATCGGGTACAATACCAGCTTCCTGCGCCTTTTGTGCGCCGATATATAACTGGGTAATTTGTTTCATTGCCTCATCGTGTACCGCTTCTTTTGCGCTTTTACCTTCATAGGTAGCAGTTTCCCAATCCACATTTCCATCACTGCTGATTTTCTGTGCTATATAGGACTTGTTGTTTTCAAAAACATACCGGTACTCTGCGATTGGTACCTGTTCTCCATTAATAGTCGCAGCATACGCAATATTTTCAATCTTACATCCAGACAGCAAAAAAATGATTCCTAATAACAGGCTAGCTATTTTTACTCTATGTTTCATTTGTATATCCTCTCCTTCTTTTCTTTCTTTTTCAGTAAAGCCTACATGCATATTATTATACACTATCTTTAAGACAGATGCAATCATTTCATGGAATTTAAAACGTTTGAAATTGATTGAAGAACATCTGTTTCGTTAGTCGAACTGAGAAGATAGGTCAAATATGGTTTTTCTCCGCCCGAATATAATAATTTGCGCAAATGCGTTTTTGCCAATTCTTTCACCTTTTCTGGTTTCAATGGCTGCCTAGGGTCTAAATAGAATAACAAACGCTGTTGCTTTTGTACAATATCTGTAATACCACAGTCTGAAGCCTGATGTTTCAGTTGGGCAATATGAATTAAATGGTTGACACATGCTGGCGGCTCACCAAAGCGGTCAATCAGTTCATCTATGACATCTTGTGCCTCCTGTTTTGATGAGACGGAGGCAATCCGTTTATAAACCTCAATGCGAAGCGAATGGCTGTCAATAAATTCTTCAGGGATATAGGCGCTAACACTCACTTCAATGGATGTCATAATCTCTTCTTTTACCTCTTGGCCGCGTTGCTTTGCGATGGCTTTCTGCAACAAATTACAATACATATCATATCCAACAGCCTCCATTGCGCCATGTTGTTGTGCCCCTAATAGATTTCCGGCGCCGCGTATTTCTAGATCGCGCATCGCAATTTTAAACCCAGAACCAAATTCAGTGAATTCCTTGATTGCCATCAACCGTTTTACTGCCACTTCTTGTAGTACTTTATCACGGCGGTAGGTTAGATAACAATAGGCCAACCGGTTTGAGCGTCCTACCCTCCCCCGCAGTTGATAGAGCTGTGATAATCCCATACAATCCGCATTTTCAATAATGATAGTATTAATATTGGTTATATCCAATCCAGTTTCAATGATAGTAGTGCACACCAAAACGTCTATTTCACCACTAAGTGTTTCCATCATGATTTCTTCTAATTCCCGCTCACTCATTTTCCCATGTCCTACAGCAATTCTTGCTTCCGGTACCATTTTTGAAATCTCTTCCGCTACCCGCTCAATTCCTTCTACACGGTTGTGCACATAGTATACCTGACCTCCCCTCCCCAACTCCTTTTGAATTGCTTCTCGAATGACATCACGATCATATTCCAAAATAAATGTTTGTACTGGATGACGATTTTCAGGGGGATTGGCAATAACACTCATATCACGAATTCCAATCATTGCCATATGAAGAGTTCGCGGTATAGGCGTTGCGGTTAGAGTCAAAACATCAATATTTTGTTTAAGTGCTTTGATCTTCTCTTTATCCTTTACGCCAAAACGCTGTTCTTCATCAATTACAAGAAGCCCTAAATCCTGAAAGGAAACATCTTTTTGCAGTAAACGGTGAGTACCGATAATAATATTGATAGATCCATTTGATACTTTTTTTACGATATCTTTCTGCTGTTTCGGCGTACGGAACCGGCATAGCATTTCAATTTGTATTGGATAATCTTTCATGCGCTGTTTGAATGTATTGTACTGCTGTTGTGCTAAGATGGTAGTTGGTACCAAATAGGCAACCTGCTTATCATCCATAACTGCTTTAAATGCAGCGCGAATTGCTACCTCTGTTTTACCGAAACCAACGTCACCGCATAGAAGTCGGTCCATCGGGCGCGGCGCTTCCATGTCTTTTTTGATGTCTTGAATACAGGTTAGCTGGTCTTCTGTTTCTTCATATTCAAAGGACTGTTCAAATGCATTTTGCCAATCCGTATCCGGTGAAAAGGCAAAACCACGGGTGGTTTGCCTCTGGGCATAAAGTTCCAGCAGCTGTTTTGCAATGTCCTCCGCATTTTTTTGTACTCGTGCTTTTGCTTTTGCAAAGTCACTTCCACCCATTTTATTTAATTTGACACCTGTTGCTTCTGCACTAAGATATTTATTGATGCTGTCGAGTTGTGTGGCAGGTACGTAGAGGATATCATTCCCTTTATAAGCAATTTTGAGATAGTCCTTAATCTTCCCATCTACTTCAATTCGATTAATACCCAGATACCGGCCAATGCCATGTACCTGGTGAACCACATAATCCCCTTCCTCCAAATCCTGATAGGAACGAATGCGTTCTCCTTTCATTTTACGCCGGCGAACTTTGCGGCGCTGTCCACCAAATAATTCACGATTGCTAATAAAAACATGGTTTAGCAATGGATATTCAAATCCGCGCGAAAAGGAACCTTCATGCAGTACAACCTGTCCTTCAACAGCCGGTGTTCCATCCTCACTAAATGAAGAGGAGATACCGTTTTCAAGCAGTGTCTCCTGAAACGTCTGTGCGCGCTGTTTGTTTCCGGCTAATACATCAACCGCATAATGTTTTTCGTACCAATACTTCATATCTTCCAAAATAAGCTGAATATTACCTTGATATGCCTGTAAATTACGCGATGTAAGATTGACGGAACAAGTAGGAGAAAGATATTCATTTTGCGTATGAATACCACTGGTGCTAATCACTGTATTGGTTTTTAAAAGTCTGGCAATCGTAAATGCATCTAGCAAATAGGCACCTTCCAGATGCGGCATTTTATTATGTTCGATTAAATCCGTGATTTGGTCATGAAAATCGCGAAGCAGCGTATCACAGCGGTCCCATAAACCATTTGGATAGTCTAAAAAAATCAAGTCATCCGGCTCAAAATAGGATAACAAAGTAGGAAATTTGTCAAACAACAAAGGAATATATTTATCGACAGCAGGAAAATAATGCTGCTGGCGAAATGATTCCATATCCTGTAGAACTTCGCTGCTTAAATTGACATGTTTTATTTTACTGAGTATATCAGCAATTTTTTCCGCCCGTTCTTGATCAAAAACTGATTCTCGGCAGCAAATAATTTCAACCTCTTTCTCAAGTGGTTCAGAGCGCTGCGTTTCTGGGTCAAAGTAACGTACCGTGTCCACTTCATCATCAAAAAATTCTACGCGTATTGGTTGTTCGGCTGCTGGAGAAAAAATATCTAAAATGCCGCCACGAATACTAAATTGTCCGATCCCCTCCACCGTTTCACTACGTTTGTAGCCCATTAAGGAAAATTTTTGTGACAATTCTTTTAAATTGTAGCTCTCACCAGGATGAAAGGTAAAAGTCAACTGATCCCAAGTTGATACAGGAAGCGTATATTGCATCAAAGCCTCGATTGTTGTTACGACAGCAAGCGGTGAGTGATGTAGATGTACCTCCCTTAAAACATTTAACCGTTCATGAATTACCTGCATATCGCTGGCTTCAATTGGATGAAATATATAATCCTTTGGTGCATACAATTTTACATGCTCTGGCCCAATTAAAACACCAATATCTTCTGCCAAGCTGCGGGCATCCATCATATTTGAAACAACAGTTAAACTAATTTTGTCGGTTTTTTGCATCAATTCTCCAATCAGATGGGCGCGTGCACTTTCTGTAATTCCGCTAACCGATACTTTTGCACCTTTTTTTTGCACAGCTGAAAGAACCGTTTGATACTCTGCCAAACGGTCTAAGACTCCTGTTAATGCTGCCATTGGATTATCCTCCATTTACTTCATTCATTGCATAAGAAACGCCAAATTTCATAAGCAGTGGAAGCACATGCTCCACCCGTTTCTGCGTTTCTGCTAATATTTTTTGTTCATCAGAGGTAAAATGCCCCAAAGCATAATTTGCAAGGTCCATTTGGGATGGCCGAGCCCCAATACCAATCCGGATACGTGGAAATACATCTGAGTTCAACTGGTAGATAATGCTCTTCATACCATTATGTCCACCATCGCTTCCCTTGGGACGGATACGGATACGGCCTACATCTAAACTGACATCATCATATATCACAATTATATTCTCGTTAGGAAGTTTATAGTAGTTTTTTACTTCCCGAACACTTTCGCCGCTAAGATTCATAAAAGTTTGTGGTTTTATCAAAAGAACCTTTTCCCCTTGGATGATTCCCTCTCCACATAATGATTTAAATTTAAGTTGCTTAATTCTAATTTGATAGCTGTCTGAAATATGATCAATCATATCAAAACCGACATTGTGGCGCGTTCCTTCATATTTGCTGCCTGGATTGCCCAGACCGATGATTGCATACATATTTTACGGCCGCTCCTTTCTGTCCTTTTCTTCCTATCATTTACAAAATACAACACAAATACACCCCTTACCAAAAGTAAGGGGTGTTACGGACATTTATTTGACTGGTACGCATTCCCTTCTTTATTGAATGATACGAACAGCCAAAACGCCATCCAACGATTCAATCATCGCAATATCTGCTTCCGAAACATCGGTATTGGTATCAATCAGAGTAATTGCTAATTCTCCCTTTGATTTATTAATCATATTTTCAATGTTAATCCCCTTATCTGCAAATGCCTGCGTTGACAAACTAATCATTTTAGGGATATTTTTATGTGCAATAAACAAACGTTCTTTTGCACTGCGCGGCATTACACATTCAGGAAAGTTCACTGAATTGACTACATTTCCATTTTCCAGAAAATCTTTTAATTGACTGCACGCCATAGTCGCACAATTATCTTCCGATTCTGGCGTAGATGCTCCCAAATGCGGTATTGCAATGACATTTTTCATCTTCAAAACCGATTCATCAGGAAAATCTGTCACATAGCAAGATATTTTTCCAGATTCCAAAGCAGCAGCCATATCGGTGTTATTCACCAAACCACCGCGCGCAAAATTCAACACACGCAATCCATCTTTTGCTACGTCAATGACCTCTTTATTAATCATACCTTTAGTACTGTCGTTTTGCGGAACATGCAACGTAATATAATCACATTTTGCAACCAATGCTTGCAAATCATTTTCCCGTTCAATGTTGTGGGACAAATTCCAAGCTGCATCAATGGAGATATAGGGATCGTATCCAATCACATTCATACCAAGATGGTAGGCTGCATTGGCAACCATAACACCAATGGCACCAAGCCCAATGACACCAAGCGTTTTTCCTGAAATTTCTGGCCCTACAAAATTCGATTTCCCTTTCTCCACTAATTTTGCAACGCCTTCTTCCCCTTCCAGAGACTTAGCCCAAATAACAGCGTCCGTGATTTTGCGAGAAGCGAGCAGTAACCCGGCAATGACCAATTCTTTAACAGCATTGGCATTCGCTCCTGGCGTATTAAATACAACAATGCCCTTCTCGCTACATACATCAATTGGGATGTTGTTCACACCCGCACCAGCACGGGCAATTGCCTTTAAATTAGAAGGCAATTCCATTTCATGCATATTAAAACTGCGCAAGACAATTCCATCGGGATTGGTCTCGCCGTCGGAAATCTGATAATCGCTGCCGAATTTTTCGATACCACAGGCAGCAATTTTGTTTAAAGTTTTGATAGTAAACATAGTTATACACCCGCTTTTATTTATTTTTTGCTTCAAATGCTTTCATGAAATCTACCAGCGCCTGCACGCCTTTCACAGGCATTCCATTATAAATACTCGCGCGCATACCGCCTACTGTACGATGCCCTTTCAAATTCACTAGTCCATTTTGGGCAGCTTCTGCAATGAATTTTTGATTTAATTCATCGGAATCTGTTACAAACGGTACGTTCATCAAAGAACGGTCCTCTTTTACAACGGTACCACGGAACATGTCAGACTCATCTAAATAATGGTACAGAATATTTGCTTTTTCCGTATTAATTTCTTTCAGCGCTTCTGTACCTCCCATTTTCTTCACCCATTCCAACACTAACTTACAAATGTAAATAGCATAGGTCGGTGGTGTATTGTACATGGAGCGGTCTTTTACATGAGTTTCATATTTCAGCATGGTAGGAGTAAATTCCATTGCATTGCCAATTAAATCTTTACGGACAATGACAACAGTCACGCCAGCTGGTCCCATATTTTTCTGAGCCCCAGCATACAACAAACCAAACTTGTTTACATCAATTGGCTCAGATAATACGATGGATGAGATGTCTGCCACCAGCGGAATATTCCCGGTGT
>CALLNG010000103.1 GCA_938005345.1 uncultured Clostridia bacterium | reverse complement strand
TGCCTCATCAGCGCGGTGGTGGTGGGCTTCGTCTGGCTCAAGATCTACGGAAACGTGCTGCCCGCCCTTTTCAAAAGCCTTGGCATCGACGCCAACCCCATGCTCTTTGGCAAGGAGAGCACCGTGCTCGGCGGCTTTCTTATCGCCAACAACTGGCAATGGATCGGCTACTGGATGCTGATCTATCTGGCCGCGCTGCAGTCCATCCCCGGCGACCTCTACGAGGCGGCCAAGGTGGATGGCGCATCTGCCCTCCGGCAGTTCCTGCGCATCACGCTGCCCATGCTGGCCCCGGCCATGACCATCTGCATCGTAGGTATCACAACGGGTTCTCTCAAGGTCTATGACCTCCTGGTCAGCTCCACCAACGGCGGCCCCGGCCGCGCGTCCACCTCCATCATCTACTACACCTATTCCACCGCCATCAACGGCCGGCAGTACGGCTACGGATCTGCGCTGACGATCTCGGTGGTGGCGGCGCTGCTGCTGGTGGCGTTTGTAATGGAACAAAGGACAGCGCTGCGCCCGCTGTTTGACGTGTTCAGCTTTACCGCCTTTTTGAATATCGGCTATGTGCTGGTGCTGTCGCTCCAGCCACAGCCCGTGTACCATATTCCGGCGCAGGATGCGCTGATGATAGCGGTGTCTGTCATCAACCTGGCTGCGTTTGTGCCGCTGGCCTATTACTGCTTTGGAGGGAACCAATTTGAAACAGTCATCAAGAAAAGAAGCAAATAGTTTTCAAATAAAAGAGCCGGACGCGCCGGTGCGCTGGAACCGGCTGGATGTTTTGCTGCTGTGCACCCTGCTGCTGGTATACGGCATTTTGTCCTTCGTCCACCTGGGCGAACGCAGTGCGCCGCAGACGTTCATCCGCCACAATAAAAATGATGAGATTGTCATCACGCTGGACCAGCCGGCGGAGGTGGCAAAGGTGAATTTCTTCCGTGGCCAGACCATCACAGATTACGATGTATTCTATTCACTAGATGGCCAGCAGTGGCAGCAAGCCAGTGGGGAGAAAAACACCAATGTGTTCCAGTGGGTTAGCCAGCCAATCGGCGCTGAGGCGCAGTACATCAAACTGGTGCCGCAGGAGAACAACAAGGCTTATTTGTATGAAATCGGCGTGTTTGACGGCCAGGAACGATTGCTTCCGATCCAGTCCGTCACGGGATGCGAAACGCCGCAAAACCTCATGGATGAGCAGAATTTAGTGCCGGCGCTGCCAACATATGAAAACGGAACGTATTTTGACGAGATTTACCACGCACGTACAGCCTATGAAAATGTGCACCGCATTGAACCGACAGAAACCTCGCACCCGCCGCTCGGCAAACTGTTCATTGCGCTGGGGACGGTGATATTTGGTATGAATCCGTTTGGATGGCGGTTCATGGGCAATCTGTTTGGTATTTTCATGATTTTTGCCATTTACCTGCTGGCGCGCAGACTACTGAAAAAAACGTGGTTCGCCTTTATTGCTGCGTTTTTGCTCACGTTTGACTTTATGCATTTTACCCAGACCCGCATTGCCACCATTGATTCCTATCCCGTAGTGTTTATTTTACTGAGTTACTATTTCATGTACTGCTTTTATGCGGGCAATTACCAAAAAAACGGGCTTCGCCAGCCACTGCTGGCGTTGCTTTGCAGCGGCATCTTTTTCGGATTGGCCTGCGCATCCAAATGGACTGGGATTTACAGCGGGATCGGTCTGGCAGCCATCTTCTTTGTACACATGGCAGGCCGTCTGCGGGAATACTTGCGGGCGAAACGCTATGGGGGTACGCTGGCGAAAGAGGTGGTGCGCACCTACGGCAAGCGGACCATCACAATTTTGCTGTCCTGTGTGGCGTTTTTTGTGGTGATACCTACCGCCATTTATTTGGCGTCCTATATCCCTTTCCGGTTTATTGAAGGACACCCCTATACCTTTGGTGAGATCATAGACTACCAGAAAAACATGTTTTCTTACCATAATAAATTGCAGCAATCGCATCCCTATGCCTCCATGTGGTATACCTGGCCCATTATGTATAAACCCATGTGGTACTATTACCAGGATTTAGGCAGCGGGCAGATTTCCACCATTTCCTGCTTCGGAAATCCGGCGGTATGGTGGGTCGGGTTGGTGGCGTTTTTTGGTTGCCTGTTCACAGCATTGAAAAAGCGGGACGGCAAGGCTTGGTTTTTGGTACTCGCGGTATTGTCGCAAATTGTACCATGGATGCCCATTGCGCGGGTGCTGTTCATTTACCACTATTTTGCCTGCACGCCATTTTTGATGATCATGACCGCGTACATGCTGCAGCAAGTGTATGGGGATTTGCAAACGGACAAAGCAAAAAAACGGTTTGCCGTAGTCTGCGGTGTGTATCTTGGCATTGTCTTGCTGCTTTTTATCCTGTTTTATCCCGTCATTTCCGGTATGCCGGTCGCACGGGACTATGTGGCAAACGTGTTGCGGTGGTTTGAAAGCTGGGTATTTTACCTGTAAGCGGGCGGCGCGCCAGTGAGGAACACAAGAAAATGGGGGTTACGGCATGACGGCCAAAACAAAAACCGAAATAATAAAATTAATAAAATTCAGCTTAGTCGGCGTGTTAAATACATTGGTGGATAATCTTATCTTTGCCGGACTGCTGGTGCTCGGGCTGAACCGGAATGTTTCTAAAATCATTTCTTATTCAGCGGCAACGCTGCACAGCTATATTTGGAATAAACATTGGACGTTTCAGAATAAAGAAAAGAAACATGGACAACTGCTAAGCAAGTTTGTGGTGGTGAATTTGATTTCGCTGGGCGCGTCCTTGGTGGTATTGAACATCTTTTCCCACTTTGGCAGCTGGCTCCTGATTTCCCTGCTGGGACATCTGCATTTGCAGGTGGATTTGATGAAAACCAGTGAAATTTTAGCGAACTTGATTGTAGCGGGGCCGGTGTCCATTTTGGTAAATTTTTTGGGCAACCGCCTGTGGGTGTTTCGGGATAGCGGAACGGATAAGAAAGGAGCGGACTGCGAGTGAAATACCAGCATTTGTTTTTTGATTTGGACGGCACGCTGGTGGATTCCCAGGAAGGGATTCAAAATGCAGTATGCCATGCAATGGACCGCATAGGCGTCAGCCGCGATAAACTTGGCGACATCAAACGGTACATCGGGCCGCCGCTGGTGGTGTCCTTTACAGAATTTTGGGATTTGTCGCCCGAGCAGGGAAGACAAGCGGTGGACTATTACCGGGAATATTATACGGAAAAAGGCTGGCGGCAGGTCCGGGTTTATGATGGCATGGAGCAAACCCTGCAGGGGCTGCAGCAGATGGGCGCGGGATTATATGTTGTTACCAGCAAACCCACCGTGTATGCGCAGAAAATTTTGCAGCATTACGGCTTAGCCCCCTATTTCAAGACCATCCGCGGCGTCTCGTTTCAAAAGGATGAAGAGACCAAGCGGTCCTTGCTGCAATCAGTTTTGGCGGCACATGGCATACGGGATCTGTCCGCTTGTGTGATGATTGGGGATCGGCGCTATGATATGGAAGCGGCAAAACAGGTGGGAACGGCAGCCATGGGCGCGCTGTATGGATTTGGAACGGCACAGGAACTGGAACAGGCGGGCGCGGACATGCTGGTGCGCGAGCCGCTGGACATTTTACGAATCAATCAAGAGGCTTAGAAAGGAGCGTGCGCAGCCATGCGGGAAATCCAAACGCAAGAAATTGTCCGGGCGGTTAGGCAAATGTGCATGGACAGCAACTATTTTTTGAATGATGATGTGCGTGAGGCCATCGCGGCGGCAGCGGAAACAGAGTATTCGGCGGTGGGCAAGAGTGTGCTGGAATCACTGCTCACCAATGCGGAAATTGCCAAAGAAAAGGAAATGCCAATCTGCCAGGATACCGGCATGATGATTTTGTTGGTGGAGCTGGGACAGGAAGTACATATTGCAGGAGGTGGACTAACCGATGCACTCAACGAGGGCGTGCGGCAGGGATACCAGGACGGCTGCCTGCGCAAGTCTGTGGTGGCGGACCCCATTCGCCGCGGCAACACAGGGGATAATACGCCTGCTGTGATTCATTATAACGTCGTGCCGGGTGACCGGCTGCGTATCACGGCGCTGCCTAAAGGCTTTGGCAGTGAAAACATGGGCGGCGTGAAGATGCTCAAACCTTCTCAAGGAGTGGAAGGCGTGATTCAATTTGTGCTGGATATTGTAAAAGAAGCGGGGCCAAATCCCTGTCCGCCTACTGTGATAGGCGTGGGAATCGGCGGAACCATGGAAAAGGCGGCGCTGCTTTCCAAACAGGCGCTGGCGCGGGATTTGCGGACTAGTAACCCAGATCCGTATTATGCAGCATTGGAGGAGGAGTTGCTAGAAAAAATCAATCAGCTGAATGTGGGCGCCGGCGGATTTGGCGGCAAAACTACATCGCTGGGCGTAAATATCGAGACGTTTCCGACTCACATTGCAGGGCTTCCGGTAGCTGTGACAGTTAGCTGCCATGTGACCAGGCACTGCCAGTGTGAACTGTAAAACGAACCCTTTTCTCAAAGCTGGAAGGAAGGCGGCCCGTGAGGGCGGGTTTTCCTATGGGTCTTGTATCAAAGGCGCATGGGAAAGGCCGTCCCGCTGGCAGAAATGGACGCTGCCAGGTATGGGAATGCCCTTTCATGCGGATACTAGCAGTAGTAGACGCATAATATGACAGCAGCCCGCCGCTGGAGGCAGGGCGTAGAGGAGGTTTTTGTATGAATATCAAATTTGTTGGCAGAAAAGTGGAAGTCAAAGATTCTATGAAGGAACGTGTTACGAAAAAACTCACGAAAATCTCAAACAAATTCTTTGGCGGAGAAGGTGATATCAATGTTGTCTTTTCTGTCCAGAAAGACCGGGATATCACGGAAATCACCATATATCACCAAGGCATGATCTTTCGTGCTGAAGAAGCGGCGGACAACATGTTTGCCGCGATTGACGAAGTGTGCGATTTGCTGGAGCGTCAGATTCGCAAACAAAAAACCAAACTGCAAAAACGGCTGCACATGACGGATATGGACTTTACAGTGGACACCGGAAGCGATGACGTACCGGAGGAAAGCGAGTTCCAAATTGTGCGCAGCAAAAAGATTGGCATAAAACCCATGAGCGTGGAAGAAGCCATTTTGCAGATGAATTTATTGGGACATATGTTCTTTGTTTTTATTCATGCTGACAGCGAACAGCCTGCCGTGGTGTATAAACGCAAAGACGGCAATTACGGATTAATTGAAACGGAATAATTATCATTGACCACAAATGGCCGCGCGGCAAAGCTCTGCGCGGCTGTTTTCTCTTTGCTGGGGAAATACACGTTTTCATTTTCCCTCTCAGTTTACTCTTTACAAAACAACAAGCCTATGGTAAAATATAGGTAATAGAGACACCAAATAAAAAACGTACGCTTTGATTTCTTATCGCTTTGGAGACAAGCTATAGAAAATACTCTTGGCTGCGTTTGAAAGGCGCAGGCACAGGTCCTGCGCTTTTTTTGTGAAAAGGAGAAGGGTATATTATGAAAAGGAAGGCGCTTTCGTTTATCATGACAATGGTATTGTTTCTATCGCTTATACCGGCAGTCTCCTTGACGGCTGCGGCGGAGGATTTGACCATTTCTACACCCGAAGAGCTGGCAGCATTGCGCGATGCCGTAAACGGTGGCAACGACTATGCCGGCGTGACGGTCACACTTGCGGCGGACATTGATTTGGGCGGTCTGAATGAATACGAGGAGGGCGTAGAGGAAAAACAGTGGATTCCGATTGGGAATCAGGAAACACCATTTGCCGGGACCTTTGACGGCGGCGGATATACCATTTCCGGCATGTATTTTAGCAGAAACTATGTGGACGTGTATATGGGGTTGTTTGGTTACAGTA
>CALLNG010000102.1 GCA_938005345.1 uncultured Clostridia bacterium | reverse complement strand
CAGCGCACGTTATGCATCTGGCAGCGATGCGGACCGGGTTACAAAATTGTTGCGTGAATTGAAAGGAACGCAGCGGAGGCGCGCGCGGTTTGTTTCGGTGGTTGCGCTGGTTTGGCCGGATGGCCGGGCCGTCACGGCACGCGGAACCTGCGAGGGCAGTATTGCGCTGCAGCCTGCTGGAAACGGCGGATTTGGCTATGATCCCGTTTTTTTACCAGATGGCTATGACCGCACATTTGCACAGCTGAGCGAGGAGGAAAAGAACGCTATATCCCATCGCGGCAAGGCGATTGCATTGTTGCGGGAAAAATTGGAAACCGTGCAGAGGTGTCCGCAATAAATGGGTATCTTTTTATTTTTGAAAAACTGCACAAAAACAGGTTTGGATTTTTGGCAAAGAGAAAAGGAAAAAATAGTTGAAAGTGCTGGAAAACCATGATACAATGAAGCTCATATCATGAAATAGTTAAAAAAAGTACGGTTTTTGAACAAGGAAACGGAGGATAATTATCATGGTTGAGCATATTTTATGGTACCGTCATCCAGCGCGGATTTGGACGGACGCGCTGCCTATAGGCAACGGCGCGATTGGCGCGATGGTATATGGACGCGGTGATATCGAACAAATCACGCTCAATGCGGATACGTTTTGGGGTGGGTATCCCAAAGATAAGGACAATGGAAATGGATATGCTTATTTGAACGAGGTGCGGGGACTGCTGCGCCAAAAGGAATATGCCGCAGCAAATGAAGTTGCGGATGGCAAGGTGCAGGGGGAAAATGTGGACGCCTATTTACCAGTGGGAACACTGCATTTGGAATTTCCAAAAGGAAAACTGGAGTATCAGAGCCGGCAGTTGGATATTGAGACGGGCGTACACAGCGCATCTTTTTCAGTGGAGGGTGTGCCCGTGCATACAGCGGCATTTGTCCATAAAAATGCGCCGGTACTAGCAGTGGAAATAAAAAGCGAAAAACCAATTGATTTGGGGTTGTCCTTTGCTTGCCATTTTTATCAATTATGTGAGATACAGCAGGAAGGGTTTGTGTGCCGGCAACAGGCGCCTGAAAAAGTGGATGGCCTGACCAAAGAGCTCGTACAGGGCAACCGGGGGATGTTATGTGATACGGCGGTGCTGGCAGCAAGCGATGGTACATGCGTGGCGGCAGAAAATAAGATCATGGTGCGGGGTACTTGCCGCACAGTGTTTTATGTTAGTATTATGACGAGCTACCGCAGTATGCGCGAAATGCCAGATAAGAAGATTGATGGACAGGCTTGGCAGGAATGCCAACATGCTGCGGCAGAAGATTATTTTCTCTGGAAAGCGGAACACAAGACAGCGTTTGCACAGGTGATGCGCCGGATGGAATTGAATTTAGACCAGCGTGAAGTTTCAAAACTACCGACAGGGGAACGTCTTCATGCCTTTGCCCAAGGCGCGGAGGATCCGGCATTTGCAGCACTTTATTTACAATATGGGCGTTATTTGATGGTGGCAGGTTCTGCGCAGGGTATGCCACTGAATTTGCAGGGGATTTGGAACCAGGATGTATTTCCTGCTTGGAGTTGTGATTATACCGTTAATATCAATTTGCCGATGAACTATTGGCTGGCAGAAGCAGGCAATCTTGCAGACTGCCACTTGCCTTTGTTCCAGTTTATGGAGGAGATGCAGGAGGTAGGGCAGAAATGTGCGCAGCGCCAGTTTGGCTGCCGCGGTAGTGTGCTTAGCCACAACAGCGATCTATGGGGAAGTGCAGCACCCGTTGCGGGAAAGTTACAGTGGAGTTGCTGGGTAAGCGGCGGCGCATGGCTTTGCCAGCACTTGTGGGAACACTATCAATATGGACAGGATGTCAGCTTCCTGCGGGAAACTGCATATCCGTTGATGCGCAGCGCAGTGGAATTTTTGCTGGATTATTTAGCCGACGATGGTGAAGGCGGGCTTATGTTTGCGCCTTCCACATCTCCGGAAAATAGTTTTTTGTGGCAAGGAAAACCCTATGCCGTTACACGGGACAGCGCAATGGATATTACGATTTCAAGAGAATTGCTGCAACACTATTTGCCGTGCTGAAGATAGAAGAGGAACTTGCGCAGCGGGCGGCGGCAGCACTGGACAAATTGCCGCAGCTAAAAATAGGGCCAGATGGACGGTTATTAGAGTGGAATGAGCCAATGGAGGAAACGGAGCTCGGGCACCGGCATTTTTCCCATTTATATGGTCTTTATCCGGGGCAGCTCATTAACAACGACACGCCAGAACTGTATGCGGCGGCAGTACGGTCTTTGGACTACCGGATGGGACATGGAGGCGGCTATACCGGTTGGAGTGCAGCTTGGGCAGCCTGCCTATATGCACGGCTCCGGCGCGGAGAGCAGGCATACGAAGCATTTCGGCGGCAAATGAAAGCATCTACTTTTGACAGCTTGTTGGATAGCCATCCGCCAGAAATTTTTCAAATTGATGGAAATTTTGGTGCTGCCGCGGGAATTTTGGAATTGCTGGTGCAAAGCAGGGACGGCGTTGTGGAACTGTTACCAGCGCTACCGCAGGAATGGCAAAACGGCTATTTGCGCGGCGTACGTGTGCGCGGCGGGGCAGAAGTGGAACTGTTTTGGGAAAATGGAGAATTAAAGGGATATACCCTGTGGTCCTCCAAACCCATGGTAGTGAAATATAAAGGAAAAATATTGGAAAGGGATGGGAAACATGCAGGTAGTGAGATGGGGGATACTTGGATGCGGTAACATCGCGCGCAAGTTTGTACAGGCAGTAGAAACGGTGGAGGGAGCAGTGGTTCAGGCCGCCGCATCCCGCAGTCTGGAAAAAGCACAGAAGTTTGCGCATGATTGGAATATTCCGCTGGCTTATGGCGGATATGAAAAGCTATGGGAGACAGGTAGTGTGGATGCGGTCTATATTGCTACGCCACACAATACCCATTTCACGTATGCGAGACAGGCGCTTTTAGCAGGGATGCCGGTGTTGTGTGAAAAACCATTTACTGTCACGGCGGCGGAGGCATGGGAACTAAGGCGTATTGCGCAGGAAAAACATGTGTTTTGTATGGAGGCCATGTGGACACGCATGCTGCCGGTAATGCGGCGTATGCAGGAGATGGTGCGCCGCGGTGATATTGGTCAGGTGCAACGCGTTGCAGCGCAATATTGTTTTTCCGGGGCCTTTGACCCTTCCAGCCGGTTGTATCATCCAGGATTAGCGGGCGGTGCGCTGCTGGATGTCGGCGTTTATCCGTTGGCGGCCGCCGCCATGATATGGGGAAGCAGCCCCCAGTTTGTACAGGCAGCTTGCATCAAAGGAGAAACTGGAGTAGATGAAATGACCATTATGCAGTTGAAGTATAAAGCAGGTAGCGCCTATTTGTCCTGTGGTATCTCTATGCGCTTTCCGGCACTGCTGCGGGTAGAGGGAACAGAGGGCACTTTGGAGGTGCCAAGGTTTTATAGTGGAGAACACCTTACAGTTACCCACAAAGATGACAGCCAGGAGACAGTATACTTGCCATTTCGCAAAAATGGATTTGAGTATGAAATTGAAGAAGCGGGCAGGGCACTTTGCCAGGGAGACTGGCAAAGTAGCTTAATGCCGCTAGATGAAAGCGCCCGCATGATGGAATTGCTTGATGAAGTACGCCGCCAGTGTGGAATTGTGTATCCATTTGAGGTTGACAAAAGCGGCAAGGAATGATATAGTAAAAAGTAATAAAAAGATACTAATAAGGAGGGGCCTTATGAAGCAATGTGTAAAAAAAATGACAGCATGGCTGCTAATGGTAATGCTCTCTTGCGTAACATTCGGCGCTTTAGCAGCAAGCGTGCAGGTAACCACGGACGTGGAAGGTGATACGTTGACGATAACGGTTTCTGGCATGGAAGCGGGAAAACAAACGACCTTGATGGTTTTGGACAAGGAAGCAACGCCAGAAGAGGTGACATCGGGAGAGGCAACTCCATGGTATATCGGCCAGGTGGAAACGGATGAAAATGGGAGCTATACGTATACGTTTGATGTTAAGGGTGAACCGTATGGCGAATACATTGCTTATGCGGGTGGAGAAAATATGGACCGTGGGCAAAGCAGTGTGTTTACCATTGGGAAAACGGATGAGTATGTCAATGGTGAGACAGAGGTGGTAAAAGTGAGCACGCGTCTGACCAACAGCAGCGGCACGGCAATCAATTCTTTTACCACTGGACAGACCGGATATATTGTGGTATCGGCCAGCGGATATGATACGGAAAAAAAGGGATTTACTGGCGGAACGTTGGATTTTAATATTACGAGTGGCCTGAGTGTAGAGCCGGCCCAAATAACCATCTTGCCATCTGGGGGACAGATTACGTCTGCGACCAAGAGTGGGAATAAAGTTACCGTTGTGTTTACGATGGGCGAAGAGGGTATGACAGAAGCGTCCTGTGACCT
>CALLNG010000101.1 GCA_938005345.1 uncultured Clostridia bacterium | reverse complement strand
GCAAACTATTTTGTCCAAATGGCTGCTTTTGTACACCTGGTATGTATGGTTTCAGCGAAGTTTTCTGTTCTGGTTTGCTCCCCATATCCCGTCTCACACGGTACATGGTTTCCAACCCTTCTATCAGTTCCGCTGGTAATTCACTGAGAAAAGAGGACATCATGGTCCGCATCGGATAGCCATGATAAGAACGCCGCGTTCTAGCGCAAGTGAGAAACAGTTTTTTTCTTGCCCGCGTAAATGACACATAACATAACCGCCGCTCTTCCTCTAGTTCCTCGTCACCGTCTCCCTCCCGAATTTTAGGGAACAAGCCCTCTTCCATGCCAACAACAAATACATCATCAAACTCCAGCCCTTTTGCACTGTGCATGGTCATGAGCGTAATGCCATCGTCCACCTCTTCTTCTGTATCTAACCCTGTAATGAGTGATATGTGCGCCAAAAAATCTTCCAGGTGCAGTTCCTCTTCCTTTTGTTCCAATTCTTGGGCTACTGCAATAAGCTGTTCGATATTTTCCATACGGGTCAGCGCTTCAATTTCTCCCTCTTTGGCATAGTGTTCTTGCAAGCGGAGTTCTTCCACCATACCGCTAATCAGCTCCGGCACTGGCTTCTGTTTTGCTACTTCCCGGTAGTGCTGTAGCAACTGCGCAAATTCCAATAGTTTTTGTTGGCTGCGTACCAATTCCTCATATTGGTCTGCATGTTCAATGACCTGCAATACCGGAACATGCTTTTCACCGGCAAGGGATGCCAGTTTATCCAGCGTTGTCTTGCCAATGCCCCGTTTCGGTACATTTAAGATACGGCTTACCGCAACGGAATCGCTGGGATTGTCAATTGCTTTCAAATAGGCCAATACATCCTTGACTTCCATTCGGTCATAGAACTTGGTTCCACTGACAATCTTGTATGGGATTCCGGCTTTCATCAGGCCTTCTTCTATCGCGCGTGACTGCGCATGGGTGCGGTAAAGGACGGCAAAATCCCGATAGCTTTCCCCTTGCTCCACCTCTTTTTTCACTTGAGCAGCAATGTAATCCGCTTCTTCCTGCTCGCTTTCCCCACAGAAAAACTGAATCTTATCCCCCTCCGGATTTTCTGTCCAAAGCCGTTTTTTCTTACGAACCGCATTATTTTTTATGACATGGTTCGCCACATCCAAAATGTGCTGGGTACTGCGGTAATTTTGTTCTAATTTAATGACAGTACAATCTTGGTATTCTTTTTCAAACTCAATAATATTTTTGATATCCGCACCGCGCCATCCATAAATGGACTGGTCATCGTCGCCCACCACGCAAAGGTTCCGGTGGCCACTTGCCAGCATAGAAATCAATTCATATTGTGCCATATTGGTGTCTTGATACTCGTCTACAATGACATGCAAAAAACGGTTAGTATAATATTCCAACACATCCGGGTTTTCTTTCAGCAGCTGCACACTAAGCCGGATAATATCGTCAAAATCCACAGCATTATTTTGCCGCAGTCGCGACTGGTATACTTCATAGATCCGCGCAATGGTTGCCAGCCGCTCGTCGCTTGCACGCTCGGCAAAAATATCTGGCGGCATTAACTGATCCTTTGCCCGGCTAATGGTGTTCATTACATCATAGACAGACAAAAATTTAGGGTTGACATTAAGGCTATTCATGCACTCTTTTACAAGTGTTTTTTGATCCGC
>CALLNG010000100.1 GCA_938005345.1 uncultured Clostridia bacterium | reverse complement strand
TTCAGAAAAAGAATTGGTTCCATCCCCATTAGCAGAGAAGAACAGGTAATCTGTATCCGCAGGATACAAGGCCGCCTCCAAAGCCGCTTTTCCAGGACTGCAAATCGGCCCCGGCGGCAATCCTGGATTCTGGTAGGTATTATAAGGAGAATCCACTTTGGTATCTTCCAAGGTTAGCCGTTCCTTTTTCTCTCCTGTCACATAAATAACAGTAGCGCACGATTCTAAATACGGATATTGAGAATTTTCCAACCGGTTATGAAACACCGAGGAAATTTTGTCCAAATCCACTGACGCTTCTTTTTCGATTATAGAGGCCAGTGTAACCATCTCCAGGTCACTGTATCCTAATTCTTTTGCCCGTTCGCGGTAGTCCTGCGTATAAATGTTGTCAAAACGTCTAAGCATCATATCAATGATTTCATGCGGGCTCGTACCTTCTTCAATCCGGTAGGTATCAGGGAAAAGAAAGCCCTCCAGCCGATATGTTCCAGACGGCAATGCTTCCTCCTGCAAAAACCAGTAATCAAACGTGCCCTCTCTCAATTCCTGCTTCCATGCCTCTTCCTCTATCAATCCGTTATCTAACAGAAGCTGCGTAATTTCATCTAAATTATATCCTTCTGGAATGGTGATCTTTGTTCCAGGATCTTGCATTTGATTCACTAGAACATCCATAATTTCTTCCATTTCCATTCCGCCATGCAAGGTCGCAACCCCGCTTTTATATTGCTGAGCGTTCCCTGTTTTTTCAGATTCCCGAATAAACTGTCTTTCATTTTTAATAATTCCGTTTTCTTTTAATATAGCCGCAATATCCGTAGTTGTCGACCCTTCCGGCACCTCAATCTGCATATCAGCCGTTTGTTCTGTCACATTGCTTCCACAGCCTCCTAGTACACCAATTATACAAATCAATACCAGCAAACTGCAAATCGTTTGTTTCATGGCCCATTCTCCTTTCTTTTCGAGCCTTTATGTGGAAATTACTCGCACCCTAAACCATTTTATTCCACTGAAATGTACCATACTCAATTGATTCCCTATCCCATCTTTCTATTTTCCAAACTAGGTTTTACATTTTTCCAATTCCCATGTTGAGTTATATGCAAGACACCCCTTCTCTAATTTTTTGAAAAAAACTCTTGCTTTTTCCTTATTACTATGATATACTAAGGAATAGAAAAAAGTTTTTTATATGGCCCGTTGGTCAAGCGGTTAAGACACCGCCCTCTCACGGCGGAAACACGAGTTCGATTCTCGTACGGGTCACCATCAAAACGGCACATTGATATGATGTGCCGTTTTTTATTACCAAAACAGCTATTTGCAAAAATGTTCAAATCTCATATTCCGGTTTCACTTCAACCTGCTCCTAACGTTCATGCATCTTATTCACATAATACGTGTTATCCGAAAACAATCTCTCGTGCTCTTTTTCATCTTTGCAAGTTTGTATCATATCATATAGCGTTACCGCCCAGGAAACACCGTGCTCGCCCACAAGGGATTTATAGAGACTAAATGTTATCCAATGTTACGGTTTTCTTTTTTCACAAGCCAAAGATTAAACACCGCGCTATATTCCGTCTCATACAAAACGCCGTGTTCCTTTTTCCAAAATCTTGTGTAAAATAAACTTACCTAATGAAAAAGTGACCGAGATTTCATTGACAAAACTACACGTATGCAGAACATGCGCATGATACCTAATAAGCCAGTCAACCCCATCTGAGTTATACATTGCGTCAAGTTGATTGTATACGGATACAGTATCACATCAAGCTGCCCGCCGCTATGCAAAATAAAGATAATAAATTCTGCCCCTGCTTTAAGCAGTTTTCAATTTCGTTTTACATTTTCACCAAATATAACTGTATACTGCTATGAATCGTGGGTTCACAAATAGGTCGTGGTATTGCTGGCACACGGCGCTTTCTATTCGCGCAACCCTTGTTCTATATAAAACCGCATAAAAAATCTATTATATAGCATACCACATTTTTCTCCATTTTTCAAACCATATTTTTACATTTTTCATCTTACTGATAATATTTTTTTCCAACCTCTTTTGTTTTCATTGTATTGCCAAAAATAGTAGACAATTGGGCTAATTTGTGATATACTGTCTAAAAATGGATGTTATTTCAACTGCAATCCCAAAAGGAGGGTGTAGCTATGCCTGCTGCCAATGAAATTCAAATTGACGGTCATTGTATCCGTTATGGGGACGATATCATTCGTGTTTCCAATATATCAAGAATGTATATTGTTCAATTTTTTAATCGGGACAGAAAAAAATATCAGGATGCACTAAAAAAATATAAAGAAGATAAAAAAATTTATGAGGCCATAGAATCAAATAAAAAAGCTGCACGCCTAAGAAATAGCGTCATAACTGCCGCTTTATTTCTCATTTTAACAATCGTTATTTTTCAGGCCTCTGCCCGCTTTGCAGACCTCAAATCCCTGCCAATATGGGGCATGCTTTGTATTGGTATTTCGGCCGTTTGTATTCTCATTGCCGTTTTGACTTTTCGCAAACAAATTGTTTATGGAGTCGAGCCGCCTGAAGAAAAACCCTTTCCCGACAGGCACGGACTGTTTATTGAAATGAATTCGGGAAGATCTGCCGTTTTTACCGCTCTAGATGAGATTGGCAAACAAGCCTTACGCGCATTACGGGACAACATCAACGAAGCAGCGTTTCGCCAAACATCAATCGTCTTTAATATGACAGAAAACCATATTCAATTAGAACACAACGAAGGCATCATCAGTGTAGGCGACAATGCCAGCAATATTATGAAATGGGAGAGCGAAAACATATGAGCATGAAAATAGAACATAATTCAGGGATTATCAGTCTGGGGAACAATGCGCATAACACGGTGATTCATATAACAGAAACTCGCAATATTGACTGGAACAAATTGGCCCAAGAGGTATCGGCCTTGCAGTGCAATTCAGATGCCTCCATTCAAAAATTTGCACGTGAGGGCGCAGACCCCATTCAAAAAAAAGACACAGGCGGCTTAAAAAAATGGCTCACAAAATGGCTTCCTTGTATTGGCGAATTCATACAATCCTCATATTACATTTTAGAAATTGCAGCAAATTTGGGTATTTTATAAAAATAAATTATCCGGCTATGGTTAAAAACAGCAGTTCGATAAAAAACAGCAGTTCATTATAAACTGCTGTATTTTTATGCTATATCAATGCTTGTCTAACTCTCAAACAAAGAAGTAGATAGATACCGTTCACCCGTATCCGGCAGCAACACCACAACCCGTTTGCCATAATTTTCCGCTCTTGCAGCAA
>CALLNG010000099.1 GCA_938005345.1 uncultured Clostridia bacterium | reverse complement strand
AATCGTGGTACAAACCATGTGGTTGGCCATGTCGGGTCCGTTCTCTTATCCAGCACTTTGCTGACATCCTCCGGCAATTCTACGCTGTAGCCTTCTGCAATTTGCAGCACCGGACCCATCCCTTTGACGAGATTCAACCGAATCATTGTCATCGGCATACCGCCGCGGGTAAAGAAATGAGAGGAATATCCGCCGCCACGGAAATAAAATAGGTCTGCCGGGCACCACTGTGTGGAATCCAAGCACCGTTTCACATCGTCATCATCCATTTCCCAGAACGGCTTCATAGCAGGTTTTCCATCCCGCAGTGCCTGTCCGGTACCATCCAGTGCAGCCGCACCGGAATTGATCAAATGAATGACACCGTTTTTAGCCGCTTCCGGTAGTTTGCCCGTCACCCGTTCAATCGCTTCGGGGCTCCAATAAGTACGTACATCGCAAAATACCTGCGCTGTATTGGTCAACAATTTACCGAACAACATCGCTACGCCATTGAGACTATCATTTTCTGTCGCTATTGTCATCGGTTCGCGTTTTCCATTCCAGTCAAACGAAGAGTTCAACATTGCTTCCGAGAAGTCACCGTTTGGCATGTAATCCGTCCACTGCCGCTGTCCTTGGAATCCAGCAGCAATCGCGTTTCTACCGTTGCTTTCTTCTACATATCCCATTTCTGCCAGTTTGGGATTGCCAATCATCAAGTCGCGCATAATCATGGTCATTTTTACAACCGTTTCCCATTCCTGGTCTTTTTGTTCCCGGCTGTGCGGCTGCGGATTTTTGTCAAATCCTTCTTTGCAGTTTTCTTTTGCCCATGCCAGCGCTTTTTCAAATTCTTCTTTATCGTAAATTCCTAAGTCCATACGGCGGATTAATTCCACCATGTCCACATATTCATTACGGATTCCCAAGTAATCATAGAAGAAATTGTTGTCCACAACCGAACCGCCGATGCCCATTGCCACATTTCCTATTGACAGATAGGATTTTCCTTCCATTAATGCAACTGCAATACCAGCTTTGGCAAACCGCAGAATTTTTTTCTGTACATCCTCCGGAATACTGTTATCATCAGCATCTTGTACATCTTTCCCGTAAATACCAAACGCCGGCAGTCCCTTCTGGCTATAAGCTGCTAAAGCCGCTGCCAAATATACAGCACCAGGACGTTCTGTTCCGTTAAACCCCCATACCGCTTTTGGAGTATTCGGCGTCAAATCCATGGTCTCAGTCCCATAACACCAGCAGGGTGTTACAGTCAAAGACACTTTTACGCCTTCCTCTTCAAATTTTTTCTGGCATTTTGCTGATTCCGCTGCACAAGCGATCGTGCAGTCAGAAATTACAACTTCCACCGGTTTCCCGTTTGGATATCTTAGATTATCAGAAATGAGTTTTGCTGCCGCTTTCGCCATTTCCATTGTCTTTTCTTCCAGCGATTCCCGAACGCCTAGCCGGCGTCCATCAATTGCCGGACGGATACCCACTTTGGGCAGTCTGCCAATTAATTCATCTATCATAACAAAAACCTCCTATTATAGTGTATTCTTTTCTTGTTATTTATTATAAATCTGCATGCTGGATTATGCAATAGTAATATTCCATATTTTCCCCCTCAAATATTTAGACAGAGTGCATATTTTTGAGCATGTAACATCTGTTTTCGTGTTAAAACAACATGGCATGTATAAATTTTTTTGTGGTTTTTTATATTTTTTTGTGCATATTTTTCTTGACAATAATGCAAGTCCTATGATAAAATGATAACAATCAAATTTTAAAGGAGTTTTACCATGGCGTCTTGTAGCATAATGACAAAAGAATATTTCTTTTGGTTTCCAGGCTATTATTACTTTAGCACTGGCTATTTTTGCTGCAATAAAACAGATACCATGCGTTTGAAACAAACGGACTAGTTTTTGTATACTGGTCATAGAAAATCGTTTGCAAATCAAGCGGTTCGTGGTATCACGAACCGCTTTTTTTGATATAAAAATATGAAGGATATGAAGGAGCGAAGGAACATGATTATCGTAATCAACCAAGACGCAGCGGACAATGCTGTCCGCAAATTAATTGAAGAAGTGAAGGGTTTAGGTTTGGATGTGCAGGACATTATCGGAACGAAAACCCGTGTATTGGGCCTAATAGGCGATACGTCCACCGTCGACATTGATGCATTAAATGCCAATGATGTGGTAGAACGGGTGACCCGGGTACAGGAACCGTTCAAAAAAGCAAACCGGAAATTTCATCCAGAAAACTCTGTCTATGATGTGAAAGGCATCAAAATAGGTGACAAAAGTAGACTAGTAGTGATGGCAGGCCCCTGTTCCGTAGAATCAGAGGAACAGATTGTAGGAATTGCACAGCAAATTAAAAAGGCTGGCGCTACATTTTTGCGTGGCGGCGCATTCAAACCCCGTACTTCTCCCTATTCATTCCAGGGTTTACACAATGACGGTTTGAAATTGTTAGATGCTGCAAAAAAAGCAACTGGCCTTCCCATTGTGACAGAACTAATGGATATTGCCCACATTGAAGTGTTTGAAAAATACGATGTAGATATCATTCAGGTTGGGGCACGCAATATGCAAAACTTTGAAC
>CALLNG010000098.1 GCA_938005345.1 uncultured Clostridia bacterium | reverse complement strand
GCGAGAAATAAAAAGTTCACACCGGATGTAGATTTCAAAGTGGTAGCTAAAACAACAGCGGGATTTACCGGGGCAGACCTGGAGAACTTGCTCAATGAAGCGGCGTTGCTCGCGGCGCGGAAGGGGAAAAGTGCTATTTCCAACGATGAAATCCAACAGGCGTTGATGAAAGTCATGATGGGTGCGGAGAAAAAGTCCCGTGTTATGAGTGAAAAAGAAAAGAAATTGACGGCATACCATGAGGCAGGGCACGCTGTTATCACACGTCTGATGCCAGGACAGGATCCGGTGCATGAAGTGTCGATTATACCGCGTGGCCGTGCTGGTGGATATACGATGCATTTGCCGCAAGAGGATAAAAACTATGCAACACGCGAGGAAATGAAGGAAACCATCCGGATTTTGCTTGGCGGACGGGCAGCAGAGAAAATTATTCTAGGCGATATCAGTACAGGTGCCTCCAATGATATTGAACGCGCTTCCGATACGGCTAGAAAAATGGTAACCCGCTACGGTATGAGCGATAAACTGGGCCCGATTACCTTTGGCACATCCCATGAAGAGGTGTTTATTGGTCGGGATTTCAACCAAACGCGTAACTATAGCGAAGATGTTGCTATTCAGATTGACGAAGAAGTGCATAGCATCATTGCCAGCGCTTATCAGGATTGTATTCGTTTGCTACAGGAAAATATTGACAAATTGCATGTTATTGCGAAAGCATTATTAGAATTTGAAAAATTAGATGGCAAAACGTTTGAAAAATTATTCTCCGGGGATACTGCTGCGGCGGAAGCCGCACTGGATGCGGAGCATAATGAGGAGCAAGCAGAGCAGCAAGAGGAAGAGAAAAACATGGAGATACAGGAAAAAACGGAAGAATAATGAGGAGAGGAAAGAGGGTCCGCTTATGCGCTCCCTCTTTCGTGGTATAAAAATCGGTTTGATTTAGATTGGATAAAAGTAGAAATAAAAGAAATATTAGTAAAAATGAGAGAAAAAATGCCATTTCTATTTTGTAATCGAAAGAGAAATTGTGTTTTCTCGTTTTGGTATATAAGTCAAGCAGCTTTCATCCATGGCTTCAAAATGGGAAACTTGTTTGACACAGCAAAAAGGATATAAAAATCGGATAGCCGATTGTAACGAAGAGAAAGGAATGTCAAGGCTATGAACTTAATGGAGAAAATCTTTGGGACGTATAGTGACAGAGAGCTCAAACGTATCAATCCCATTGTCGATAAAATTGAAGCAATGGAAGATGATATGAGAAAACTGTCAGATGAACAGCTGCGGGGCAAAACCGCTGAGTTCAAGGCGCGCCTTGAAAAAGGGGAAACGCTGGACGATTTGCTGCCCGAGGCGTTTGCAGTTGTTCGGGAAGCGGCAGACCGTGTGCTGGGCATGCGGCATTTTCGTGTGCAGCTAATCGGCGGTATCATTTTGCATCAAGGCCGCATTTCCGAAATGAAAACAGGGGAAGGAAAAACGCTGGTATCAACGCTGCCTGCCTATTTGAATGCCCTGGAAGGGAAAGGCGTCCATATTGTAACAGTCAATGATTACCTTGCCAAACGTGACAGTGAGTGGATGGGGAAAGTCCACCGGTTCTTGGGGCTGAATGTTGGTCTGATTATCAATGGTCTGGACAACCGGGAGCGGCAAAAAGCATATGCGGCGGATATTACCTATGGAACCAACAACGAACTGGGGTTTGACTATTTGCGTGACAACATGGTTATTTATAAAGAGCAAATGGTGCAACGCGGCCACCACTATGCGATTGTGGACGAAATTGACTCTATTTTGATTGATGAAGCGCGAACGCCGCTGATTATTTCCGGAGCTGGGGATAAATCAACGGAAATGTATACCATCGTAGACCATTTTGTATCACGCTTGACACCAATTAAACGGGCGGAATTTGACTCAAAAGAAAACTTTGATGATTTAGATGGCGATTATTTGGTAGATGAGAAGCAAAAGACTGTGACACTGACGCAGCGAGGTATCAAAAAGGCGGAGGAAGCTTTTCATATTGACAATTTGTCCGACCCAGAAAACATGGCATTACAGCACCATATCAACCAGGCGATCCGTGCGCACGGAATTATGAACCGTGACATTGATTATGTGGTAAAAGATGGGGAAGTGCTCATTGTTGATGAATTTACGGGCCGTATCATGATAGGGCGGCGTTACAGCGACGGCCTGCATCAAGCGATTGAAGCAAAAGAAGGTGTGAAGGTAGAGCGGGAGAGTAAAACGCTGGCGACCATCACTTTCCAGAACTATTTCCGTTTGTATGACAAACTGGCTGGTATGACGGGAACCGCGCTGACAGAGGAACAGGAATTCCGCGAAATTTACGGATTGGACGTTGTAGAAGTACCAACCAACCGCCCTCTAATGAGAAAAGATCTGTCCGATGTGGTATATAAAACGGAAGAGGCAAAATTCCGTGCCGTCGTGGAGCAGATTAAAGAGTGCCATGAGCACCAGCAGCCGGTACTCGTTGGTACCATTTCTATTGAAAAATCAGAACTGCTTAGCAAAATGTTGAAAAAACAAGGCATTGCGCACCAAGTGCTCAATGCCAAGTTCCATGAGAAAGAAGCGCAAATTATTGCACAGGCAGGAAAGCTGGGAGCGGTGACCATTGCAACCAACATGGCCGGCCGTGGTACGGATATCATGTTAGGCGGTAACGCGGAATATTTGGCGCGCAATGCAATGGAAAAAGAGGGATACGCAGAAGAATTGATTTCGGAAGCAACTGGTTTTTCGGAAACAAATGATGAAGAAATTTTGAATGCACGGAAAGTGTACCAACAGTACTACAATCAATATAAAGAACAAGTCAATGAAGCACGGCAGGAAGTGGTGAACACTGGCGGCCTCTATATCATTGGTACGGAGCGGCATGAATCCCGCCGGATTGATAATCAGTTGCGCGGACGTGCTGGCCGCCAGGGCGACCCTGGAACCACCCGCTTTTTCATCTCGTTAGAAGATGATTTGATGCGCTTGTTTGGTTCAGACCGTGTAAAACATGTAGTAGAAACCATGGGACTGGAAGATGATTTTTTATTAGAAGATGCCGATGACGAAAAGACC
>CALLNG010000097.1 GCA_938005345.1 uncultured Clostridia bacterium | reverse complement strand
CGCTGGGGTCTTCCATGGACAGCAGCTGGCCTGCCGCGTTATAGGTATAATTCCATGGACGTGTCGGGATGTTTTTCCCTTTTTGTTCCGTGCTGATTTCCAGCCCCCGGTCGTCATAGCTTCTGGCAATGGTATATTCTTCCCCATCGCTGGCCTGACGGATTTCCAGCGGCGTGCCAAACTTGGTGTAGCTCGCTTCTATCACGCTGCCGTCCGCCTGCTCTGTTTGTACCAGCTGATTCAGCTTGTCATAGGCATATTCCGTGACATTGCCGTTTGCGTCCGTCATCTGCGTCATATTTCCTGCCAGGTCATACGTATAGGAAATGCTTTCATACACCGTTTCTGACATGCCAGCGGGATAATTCCGTACTTCCACTACGTTTCCGTACATATCCATTATTTCGCTGTAATGGTTTTCCGCTGCTGTGCTTCCTGCCGGTACAAAGCTATAATCTGTCCGCAGGCTCTTGTAATCCGCTTTTTGTACGTTGCCCATCCGGTCTGTTGCTGTGAGCGCACGGCTCCAGCCGTCATAGCTGATTTGCTGCGTATATGCCTGCGTTCCATAATCCCGCGGGTCCTGCATAGCAACCGGACGCAGCGCACTGTCATAGAAATATTTCCAGTCCCCTATTTCATCTTCTACATAGATGCTGTTTCCATAATCGTCATAGTAAACGTCTTGCAACTGAACGCTATTTTTATAGGATTCTGCTTCATTTGTATCATATTTTACGATTCTTGCAAATGCATAATAGTTATTGTCTCCCTGAACATCGTTATTTTCTACCCGCCATGAATAGGTATATTCTTCTATAACCTGATACATACCACCATCCTTTTGGTAATTCGGGTAGGTAATCTCTGTTACACGTCCTAATTCATCATAGGTGTATTCCGTAACCGCACCGTTTGCATCCGTTTCGCTGGCGATATTGCCATATTGCAGTTCATAGGTCACGTGCTGCTCCGCATATTGGCCGTCCGCGTATTTGGTACTGGTCTTGCTTGGCCCTAGGCCATAACCGCCCGAATTGTCATACAGCACTTCCGCTACCCGTTCCTGCTGCCCACGGTTTTCCGGGTCGGTATAATACGCCCTTGACGGCAGCCAAGGATAGGCAACGTCATATTCTATATACACCGTGTCGCCTGCGCCTTAAAAACGAAGCAGCGAGAACACACATGTCCTCTCTGCTTCTTACTATTTAGATAACATTACTTTTTCAATAGAAGATCTTTAGAAATTGTCAATCATTTTTTCAATCCCATAGACAATTTCATTCAAATTAAATACAGCCAAACAATCAAATTTTTTCCACACAGAATCAAGTTTCCATCCTCGAAGAGTGTGTTTAAAAACAATCATAGGGTTTTCTTCACTTTCTATGGTATTGAATATAAAATTATGTTTTTTATCCCATATTAAATAAGCAAACAAAAATTCGAGTATGGGAAAAAGAGGTTGTTCATAAAATATATTACCATTAATTTTAATGCAAAAATACTGTTCATCAGAAATTAAATCTGCATAGTCTAACTGTAATATAGCTCTTCTATCGATTTTTGTCTTATAGTCACAAATAAATTCTATCATTTTAATGTACCTCTATTTTACTGGGAATGCAGTTATAATTTTCCCAGCTATTGTAAAAACAACTTTAATAGCTTGTTCCCCTCTAGTTCCAATTTGTGAACCCATATCATATATAATATAGAATGAGTCTTCACTGTTTGCTACAAAAGTACTTGCATTTTGCAATGCAGTTTTAATCCAATTATTGACTACATTGGCATCTGCTGTTATAAATTTAGCCCAATCTCCACCTGTATTCAAAAGGTGTTTTGATTTAACAGTAAAGTTGCCAATGTTTTGAATTGCATTTTGAGCACCAACTGAAGCAGCCGAAGCAAAAGCTGCTGCACCTCCATAAGAACGTGCTAGATTTCCTAAATTGGGACCAATTTTTACACCAGCAACTATTGTTATTGCAGCAGCAGTTATTATCCACCCTTCATCTGATACAGTATCATTTCCTGGAGGGAAAAATATACTGCTGTTATTGTTCTCTTGCCATACATACATTTTCCCGTCAGTAGAATCAATAAATGTGCCCTTCCCATCACCAGGATAAAACTCAACTCCAGTATGTAAAGTTGCAACTCCAGTCTCAGGATCATAATATATACCAAATCCCATACTTTCCACTGTTTCTCTTAACGGTATATATTTAAGCCCTGTTGGATCCACTCTCATCACAGGATTATTCTCACAGTATGCATACCAGTTCAGCTGGTCACGAGCTGGGTCTTCGCTGGTGA
>CALLNG010000096.1 GCA_938005345.1 uncultured Clostridia bacterium | reverse complement strand
GCTGCCAAAGCCGCCGCACAAATAAAATGCTTCGATTTCCTCAAGCCTGCGCCCTGCTTTTCTCACAATGGTTTCAATCCCGCCACGAACCGCGGCCTTAGCAAGCTGCACCTGACGGACGTCCGCCTTGGAAATGAACACGCCGCTATCTCCAATTTCTGTATCTGCTTCCAAAAACCCAGACTCTTCCAGCACGCCAGCTTGAAGCATGCAAGCTATCATATCAATTAAACCAGTGCCACAGACTCCAGCCGGCACTTTGTTCCCAATCGTTTCATAGACATATGTCCCGTTTTGGTAGGAAACCTTGGAGACAGCGCCCTCCGCCGCTATCGTCCCCTGCGAAATGCCGGCGCCCTCGAAAACCGGTCCCGCAGCGGTAGAGCAGCAAAGGAGATGCTTCCCATCCCAAAATGCAATTTCCCCATTGGTACCAATGTCAGCCAGCAAAGCGCAGGATTGGCTCAGCATGTCGCTGGCTAAGATGGCACAAGTGACGTCTGCTCCCACATAAGCAGAAATGCAAGGTGGCAGATACGTGTTTCCCTGCCATGTTCCAAACAGGGTGCGCGGGCGGAATGGAGCGGACGCAAGAGGAGCGGGGTCAAGTCCCGAAAATAAATGCAGCATTGTAGTATTCCCAGTAATGACACTCTTTACCAAATTTTTCCCAAACTGCTTTTGTATCTGTTGCATCAAGCTAAGAATGCTTTGCTGCAGCTGCACCAGGCCGCCCTGGCTTGCATATTCTATTCTGGAAATCACATCTCCTCCAAAGGCGGACTGAGGGTTCGGATAGCAAACAGATTGCTCCAAAGTTCCCTCTGGAAACCGGTAAAGATATGCGGCAACGGTCGTCGTACCAATATCTACCGCCATACCATATCCACCTTGAGAAAGTTCCGGCGCATCCCGCATAATCCCCCCGTGTCACCGATTGAACCGGACGTTGCGCTTTTTCTTCCACCGTGGTATAATCAATATGTACAGTTCCCATCACCGTTGTCGTACACGCTAGCCGTTCGCCCGTACACAACAGCCCTTTTTTTAACAATTCCTTTTCCCTTGCAGTCAACGGAGACAGCATGCCTTTAGCAGGGATAGCACATTTCCCACAGGTTCCGTTTCCGCCGCATGGTTTGGAAAAGAAAAATCCCTTTTCTTCTAGAATTTCGGCTATGGTTTTGGGGATTTCTGTTTGCGCACATATAATGCTAGTTCCACTATGTATATATACTTTGAACATGAATCTGCACCACCTATTCCACGATTGTGCCTTCATTATAGCAGACAATCGCACAGCCCGCAACGCTTTTGCTGATAAAGCGAAAATAATGCAAAAAATCAAAATATATTCCTATCATTCTGCAATTAAAATGATTAAAATAAATACAGGAAAGGAATACTGCGTTATGGATTACCAGGCATTACTTCAGTTACAAAAACATTTGGAAAACCTCTGTGGTGTAACCTGTCTTACATTTGACAAACGAACAAAAACGCTCAGCGGCAACAGTGCTCCTTTCTGTGAACAATGCCCGCATTCGTGCCAATATGATAACACTCATCTTTACGGCTGTTATGAAGCGGACCGATGGGGTGGTAAGTACATTTACTATTGCCCTATGGGTTTCATCTTTATTGCGGTTACCCTGTCCGATTTCTTTTCTGACCAAGGAGTGATTGCGGGTCCTCTTTTAATGGGAGCGGCTGAAGATTTTCCTGAGACATATGGCCTTAAGGTTTATACCACAGGCAAGGTCACAGATTTGCAGGAAGTAATGGTTGCCCTTTTTC
>CALLNG010000095.1 GCA_938005345.1 uncultured Clostridia bacterium | reverse complement strand
TTCGGTATAACGTGATTTTCTAACATAGGTTGCGGCTTTCATGATATCACCTCGTGATTCTAGATTATATTGTTAAAATTCATCTATACTAATATGTTCTGTTTCAAGATTTCCATTAGAAACAGGATAAAGGGTCAATTCCCAGGAAGTCTCTGCATCAAAAGTAAAAGTGTCCTTTGCCTGTGTTGTTGAACCATTCAAAAAATATTTTTCATAACCATACCATTCAGTACCACAGCACCATTTGACTACATATGTTCCATATGGGACAAATATATTGGTAGGTTGTCCTGCATAAATAAATACTGTTTGTGTGGTTTCTCCTGTTGCTGCATCAGCTAGTTTCACATAATAGTATTTGGCAGTATCATTTATACTAGTGTGTATTTCAAGATTAGGCTCTTGTTGATACGAAACAGATACACTTTCATGTTTTGGAATCGGTGCGGTAGGTACAGGGGGTGAGGTTGGAGTATGGGAAGGAGATACCCGGACAACAGGAGTATAGGTATCTTTGGAATCTAACGAAAGAAAATGTCCTACCAAAGGAATTGCCACAACGAAAAGCACAACGCAAAGTACTGCTATTTTTGAAAAACGGGATTCTCTTTGCTTGCGAAGCTGCATAAACTCGGAGCGGGTGATGGCATAATATTCTTTATTTTCCTGCTTTACATATAGTTTATCAGAATCTACGCGCAGAAATCTGCGGTAATTGTTTTTGATTGCATCAACAGGAATAGAACCTTCGCCGACGAGTCCCAAAAAATTAACGCCAGTACATTTTATTGAGTCTGTATGATAGAGCGCCTGCATTTTGATAAATGCATCCTTGGATATACATACGCGTGTCGTCTTATCGTTATGATATTCGATATAAGTATATAATTCCCCATTACGTACCATATTTCTAACGTTTTGTGGAATAGCAGAAATATCTGTCTCTATTGAATGATAATCGGTATCAGGGTCTAATATGTGGATTGTGATAGGCTGTGGCGGATCAGAAAAATGACTATCGTTTTGTGCGGTTTCTTTTGATGACTGCTGCTGATACGTTTTGGCATACCACACATCATACTCTTGTCTGATAGTGTTATCTTGTAAAACCGAATAGGCTTCGTTAATATCAGCCATGGCTTGCGCGGAGCCGCCAAGGTCGGGATGATTCTGCTTTGCCAATTTGCGATAGGCAATTCTAATTTCATCGGAATTGGCGGAAGGGGATATTTTTAAGATGGCATAATAGTCTTTTGAAAATTTTTTCATGTCACTTCTCCCAAGATATTTATAAATATATATGGGTGCAATCGCTACCCATCATGAAATGATATACACCGATTGCACCCATATATTGACTTGTTTCTTTCATGTTGATTCCTCCATGATGTTTTCAGTTTCCTTTATTTACTGCAATAAGAACATGGCCTTAAACCAATTTCAATCGCTTCTGAAACGTCAATTTCAAGCAAATCTGTTTTATTTCGTATATAAAAACAGGTTTTATCCGTGTGATACACTTCCCCGGTTCTTGCCACCCAGACAGTTTGACCTTGCGGAACTGTTGTTGCCGTTGGTTTAGGTGTTGAAGCAGGGATAGTATAGGTGGGTGGAGTGGGTTCCCAGTGTTGAGACGGTGTTGTTTCCTTATAGGTTGGCTGTGTTTGAAACATATTGGAAAGGAAAATACCGAATCCAATGAAAATAATGGCAACCAGTGTGGTACTGCAAATAAGTCCAGCTTTACTTTGTCGCAGCCTCCGTAGGAAGGTATTGCCTAAAACCAAATTTGCCACCTGGTTTGCCTGTTTTTCTGCCTTTGGGTCGTCTTTCCCATAAATGCCATCATAAACGGTGTGCTTTGCCAGGATATGGGTTATTTCATGCAGTAGCAAAAATAAACTGCTGGCATTTCTTTTCACATTCAAAAAGATAATGGTACGTTTTCCATCAGTATACGCTAAAGACTCGTGCCGTGTGGCATAATCCCATAAATCCAGCGTCTGTAACATTTCATTTCCAGTGCTGCATTTTTCGCTGCCATATTCGATGATTTCCCATCCCTCGCTAGCAATGTACTCTTTTATTTTTTCAAGTGTTACCACCCCCTCTCCTAATTTGAATTTGATGACAAAAGACAAATGTTTTGGATTCATAACGAATCGCCCCTTTCTTATAGAATAGTTTTATTATACAATCCTAGAAAGGGCAATTCAACAATATTCGACAAAATACGACTATATTTATAAAATTACTACAAAATATCATCACCATTTTTGGCTTTGCGCTCCCGCTCTTTCTGGAGAAGTTCATCAATTTTTGCGTCTTCTTCTGGTGTCAAAATGACATCAGCAGTTTCACCACCATATGCAGCAGCACGGGCATGTATTAATTTTCGGTTTTGCTCTATGAGCATATCTAGTTTCCGGTCTTTTTCTATTTCTGTTTTCGTGTCATGAATAAAATTTATCATTTTAGCTTTATATTCAGCCGGAAAACTACGGAATGATTCTATTAACTCTTTTTCTTCCGTAGATAAAGCTGTCTGAATAGAGACAGTTTTAGCATTATTTTGTTTATTAATATCATTTGTTATATTGGTTGGATGTGGTGAGTCCGTGCGGCCAACTAAATAATCTACAGAAACATCAAAATAATTGGCTAATTTTTGTAAAGTTACTTCGTTTGGAGTAATTTTATTTTTTTTCCATTTCGTAACAGCGCCTGATGAAATCCCTAATTTAGAAGCAACTGGATTAGGTTTAGTATTATTTTCTGCACAGAGTTGTATAAATCTTTCCCAAAACATAATGACTCACCTCCATAAAATCTTATAAATCTCACCATTTATTTTTGGTCAATATGTCAAAATTAATAAAAGTGAGATTTATATATTGACATAGTGAGAAAAGTAAGATATACTATAACCATAGTGAATCCTACAACAACATTGTAACATGATTTACCAAATAAATCAAGGATGGGGAATGAAATAGTTTAAAAGTATTTGCTACCATGACATGATATCCCCTCCTATCTATTAATTTCCGGGTTATCGCTTCTACCAACCAGGTAATCTAGGGATACGTCGAAGTAGTCAGCTAGGGCGATGAGGGTATCAAGGCTGGGGCGTACAGTTCCGTATTCAAACCTTTGCAATGTTACCGGCTGTACATTAAGTATCTCTGCTAATTGCTTTTGCGTGAGGTGGTTTGTGGTTCGCAATTCTTTGATTTTTTGCGCTATTATGACCATTATTATACACCGCCTAAAAAAAATAATTTTATAACTTACAAAAAACACTTGACACAACGTAATGCGTAGTGTATAATATGGTCATAGCACAACGTAATGCGTAGTGTTAAATACAAAGGAGAGGGTGATAGTGAATATTAACTTAAAAAAAGCACGCCAAAAGAAAGGCTTGACGCAAGTGGAAGTTGCGAAGCAGGCCAACATATCTGTTATTAGCTATCAAAGGATAGAATACGGGCAGCAAACGCCGAAACTATCCACAGCCAAACTGATAGCCCAGGCATTGAATAGTACCGTGGAAGAACTATTCTAAATTTACTGTTTGCTACAATATGCACTGCTAAAGTAACGGGGCA